>CAZIEH010000098.1:0-5598 GCA_964538695.1 uncultured Eubacterium sp.
AATACAATGTGGAAGAATCGGGCTTTGACGCATTACTTGACGAGCTGAAAAACAAGCGCGACGGGTACGAGCAAAACAGCAGCAGTATTGCAGAGTACGAAAAACGCCTGCTTGCACTGCAAGGCGAGCTTATAGAAAAGGCACAGCGGCTTACCGAGTCACGAATAGCCGCCGCAAAAATTCTGTCCGAAAAAATTTGCGCCGTGCTAAGCTTTTTGGATATGGCGGATGTCAGCTTCAGTGTTGATATACAAAAAAGCTCATACACGGCAACGGGTGCCGACAGTGTTGAGTTTTTGATATCGGCAAACAAGGGGCAAAAGCTTATGCCGCTTGCAAAGGTTGCCTCGGGCGGCGAGCTTTCGCGCGTTATGCTTGCAATAAAAAGCGTGCTTGCCGATACCGACTCGGTCGATACAATGATTTTCGACGAAATAGATACAGGCATCAGCGGCAGAGCCGCGCGAAAAATAGGCATACAGCTTAGTCGCGTTGCAAGGGGCAGACAGGTGTTGTGTATAACGCACCTTGCGCAAATTGCCGCGCTTGCCGACACTCATTTGCTTATTTCCAAATCCACAACCCCCGACGGCGTGTTTACGACCACGGCTATGCTTGATAAAGAACAGCATATTGCCGAGGTCGCAAGGCTTATGTCGGGTGGGGATATGACTGCAAGTCTGCACAAAACGGCGGTTGAGTTAATAGAGTCACAGCGCGTTGCCGCGGAAAATGACTTTAATATATAATTTGCTATTACTGATAGGAGAGGTATTTTATTATGACACTTTACGAAGAAATGAAGGCACGCGGACTGCTTGCCCAAACAACAAATGACGAGGAAATTCACAAGCTTCTTGACGGTGATAAGCCCGTTACATTTTATATCGGCTTTGACCCGACAGCTGACAGCCTGCATGTCGGTCACTTTGTTGCGGTTGTTGTTATGGCGCATATGCAAAAGCACGGTCACAGACCCATTGCGCTTTTCGGCGGCGGTACTGGTATGATAGGCGACCCCTCGGGCAAAACCGATATGCGCAAAATGCTTACCAAGGAGACCATAAATCATAATATCGAGTGCTTTAAAAAGCAGATGTCCAAGCTTATTGATTTTACCGATGACAAGGCGCTTATCGTCAATAACGGCGATTGGCTTTTAGACCTTAACTATATTGAGTTTATACGCGAAATCGGTGTTCATTTCTCGGTCAACCGTATGCTTAGCTTTGAATGTTACAAACAGCGTTTAGAGCGCGGACTTTCATTTTTCGAAATGAATTATATGCTTATGCAAAGCTACGACTTTTTAACCCTTAACCGCAAATACGGCTGTACAATGCAGCTTGGCGGCGACGACCAGTGGAGCAATATGATTGGCGGCGTAGAGCTTATCAGAAAATGCGACGGCAGAGATGCATATGCAATGACCTGCAACCTCTTGCTTACAAGCGAGGGTAAAAAGATGGGTAAAACCGAGGGCGGCGCAGTATGGCTCGACCCCGAAAAGACCTCACCGTACGAGTTTTATCAGTATTGGCGTAATGTTGCCGATGCCGATGTTATAAAATGCCTTAAAATGCTGACCTTTGTACCGCTTGAGCAGATTGCGCAGTACGAAAGTCTGGAGGGTCAACAGCTTAACCCCGTTAAAGAGCTTTTGGCTTTTGAGCTTACAAAGCTTATCCACGGTGAGGAAGAAGCAAACAAGGCACAGCAGGCGGCTCGCGCGCTTTTCGGTGGCGGTGCGGATATCGGCAATATGCCCACGACCGCACTTTCGGCAGACGATTTTGCCGAAGACGGTATTGCCGTGCTTGATATGATGATTAAGGCAGAGCTTATCCCCTCAAAAGGCGAGGGCAGACGCCTTATTCAGCAGGGCGGTGTATCTATTGATGATAAAAAGATTACCGACCCCAATTTGCGCCTCACCGCAAGTGATATTGCAGATGGCATAGTTCTTAAAAAAGGCAAAAAGGTATACCACAGGTTCGTCACCGAATAGTTTTCGGTTGTTTTAGCAAAAGGTGAGTTTTTATTAAAAAGTTAATAGCGTTGGTGCTTTCGTTTTTATGTTTGTTTTCCGCACTTCCCGTGGGTGCCGTCACTTTCGGTGTTAATGCCAAGGGAATAAACAGCGAGGCAGGTGGAATAGTTTGGCAGTATGACAGCGGCACACTTACAGTAAAGCCTAATGTGGACGTTGAAAATGCTACAATGCCGAATTATTACGATTCAATCCAAAGACCGTGGAATGATTATTCAAGCTTGATAACCAACATAGTGGTCGAAGAAGGCGTTGTGTATATAGGTGCAAAGGTCTTTTCGGGTACAGCGGTAGAGACACTTTCGTTGCCGAACACACTAAAATCAATAGGATATGCCGCTTTCCAAGCTTGCGAATCTTTGCAGACGGTTGTTATTCCCGACAGTGTGGACAGTATTGATAGCGACGCTTTTTCAGAATGTACGGAAATATCATCAATCAATATTCCAAAAAATCTGAAAGAGATACCGTACTGCTTTTTAAACTTTAATAATAAGCTTACCGAAATAACGATACCGAAAGGTGTACAAAAAATCGGTATAAGTGCCTTTGAGTCGTGTAGTGGCTTAAAAACCGTTACTTTGCCTGAAACTGTTACTTCAGTCGGTGAAAATGCGTTTGCCGGTTGCGAAAAGCTTGAAAGCATAAATTTGGACAAGGTTTCCACGCTTGGCATTAAAGCATTTTATGATTGTAAAGCACTTCAAAGGGTTGCACTTTCAAAATCGCTTATCTCAATTGAAAATGAGACTTTTTTGCGGTGCGAAAGCCTGCAAAGCGTAACCTTCGGCGACGGATTAAAATATATCGGAGACAATGCATTTTATTCTTGCGTTTCGCTTAAAAAGATTGAAATTCCGGCTACCGTAGTTTCAATCGGCAAAGCTGCATTCAGCGGCTTAGACGAAATATCTGTTGCAAAGGGCGACGGAAGGTACAGCTATTCAGGTAACTGTCTTATTGATACACGCGATAAAAAGCTTGTCTTAGGTACAAAAAACAGTGCCATACCGTCTGACGGCAGTGTTACCGTTATCGGTGAAGCTGCGTTCAGCCGTTCCGATATTACCGAGGTAACTATACCGAATACTGTTAAAATCGTTGAAAGCGAAGCATTCAAAAGCTGCGAAAGGCTTGAAAAGGTAATATTTGCTTCAAGTAATACAGTTATTGAGGACAGCGTATTTCTTGGATGTTCAAGGCTTTTAGAGGTCAGCTTGCCGAACGGTATAAAAACAATACCCGACGATACATTTATGGACTGTGAAAGCTTAAAAAATATAAAAATTCCCGATACGGTAACGACAATCGGGAAAGAGGCGTTTTTAAGGTGTGATTCTATTGAAAGCATAGCTTTACCAAGCGGTTTAAAAAGCATTGGAGATATGGCGTTTAAGGCTTGTTACTCACTTACTGCGATTACTTTGCCCGAGGGTGTGGAAGTTGTACCGCAGGCGGCGTTTGCAAGCTGTTCTGTTTTAGAAACGGTTTCGTTACCTAAAGGCTTAAAAGCCATTGACAAGACGGCTTTCAGATATTGCCGTGACCTTAAAAACATCAATATTCCCGACAGTGTCGAGTATATAGGTAATGAGACTTTCTGTGGCTGTCAATCGCTTACGGCGGTAACCTTGCCGAAAAGCCTGCGCACGCTTGAAAATCGCGCCTTTGCGAATTGCTACGAGCTTGAAAATATAACTTTCACGGGTAACACGGCGCTTATTGAGAATGAATGTTTCGTTGGAACCGCGTATTTTACTAACGAGGAAAACCGCCAAGACGGTGTGCTGTATATAGGCAACTATTTAATAAAGGTTTTTGAAACAGACTCAAAATTTATCGTAAAAAGCGGTACTGTGTCAATTGCCGCATATGCGTTTGAAAAAATGTCGAATTTGCAAGAGGTAGTTATACCGGAGGGCGTTATCACTATCGGCAATTATTGCTTTGAAAACTGCGAAAAGCTTAGTGGAATTTCGTTGCCCGACTCTTTGGAAAACTATTCGTCGTACTCTTTTTTAACAACGGCATATTTCGGTACAAGGGATAATTGGGAAAACGGCGAGTTTTTGGGTGTTATGTATATCGGCAAGCATCTTGTTTATGTCGGTGGTATAAAAGAGCTTAATATTAAAGAGGGTACTTTAAACGCCGAAAACAATGTTTTTGTATATTCCACACAGCTTGAAACCGTTGAATTTCCAGCAAGCTTTAAAAATATCCCCGAGGGAATGTTCGGTAATTGCGAAAGCCTTAAAACCATAGCTTCCGAAAATGGTGATTACAAGTTTGTTGATAACTGCTTTATAAACACAAAAACCAAAACACTTATCGCCGCCTTAAAAGGTGCGGTAATTCCCGACGATGGCAGTGTTGAAAGAATAGGCTACAATGCTTTCGGTGGATTTTCGGGTTTAGATACAGTTTATTTGCCCAACTCGGTTACCGAGATAGGTGTCTCTGCTTTTTCTCACTGTTACGATGTAGAAAAGCTTGTTTTGGGTGAAAATATAACCGCCATTGCCGACGATGCGATAAACGGTGATATTGTTTGTTTTGCAAAATCGGGTTCATATGCCGCAAAGCTCGCGCTTGAAAACGGCAATATCGTAAATTGCGGTACACCGACAAAGCCTGACAGTAAATATGTCGTGTTAAAAGACGGTGTTCGTTACGATTACGATGGTGGAAAGCTTACGGTAAGCGGCGTGGGCTCTTTCAAATCTTTAACACTGCTTTCCGATAATGTTACCGAGCTTGTCGTAACCGACTCACGGATTATATGTGACTCTCTAAACAAATATGAGTATGTAAATTTAAAGGATATAACCTTTCCTTTTAATATGACCACAATTCCGTATTTGGGTTATTTTAGAAACCTGACACTGCACTGCGACTGTGGCAGTTATGCCGAGTATTATGCCGCACAAAAAGAAATTTCGTGTGATGTTACACATACAGCGAAAACGGTTGTAAACAAAAAGTCGGCAACCTGTACCGCAAAGGGCTATACAGGCGACACGGTTTGTAACGATTGCGATACCGTGGTTTCAAAGGGCAAAACGATAGCCGCAAAGGGTCACAAGACCGCAAACAAGGTTACAAAGGCTACAACCTCTGCAAACGGTAAGATTGTTGCCACTTGCTCTACCTGTAAAAAGACTGTAAAGACCACAACTCTTTACAAGGTATCGTCCTTCAAGCTTTCCACAACAAAATATACATATGACGGCAAGGTTAAAACACCCTCTGTCACTGTAAAAGACTCTAAGGGCAAGACACTTAAAAAGGGTACGGATTATACTGTGTCATACCCAAGTGGTCGCAAGAATGTAGGCAAGTACACCGTAAAAATTACACTTAAAGGTAATTACAGCGGTTCAAAGTCGTTAAGCTTTACGGTTGTTCCGAAGTCGACAAAAATCAAGTCTGTTTCGGCAGGCAAGAAAAAGCTGACTGTAAAGTGGGGCAAGCAGACCTCGCAGACCACAGGTTACCAAATTCAGTACAGCACTTCAAAGAAATTCAGCGGTGCAAAGACTGTAACG
>CAZIEH010000099.1:0-5553 GCA_964538695.1 uncultured Eubacterium sp.
GCACTCGGCTTTCTTATAGATGCTATCGCAGGCAATGCCGATGTCGGCGGAACCTTTGGCTTTACCAACCCGATTGCGGCTGTTGTTTTTTGGATAGGCAAAGCGGCATTTGCACTTATGCTGCCGATTCTTTCGGCGTATATCGCAAGCTCTATCGGTGACCGCCCCGCACTGCTACCGGGTATGATAGGCGGCGTTTTTGCGGCAAGCGGCTACACCTTTAATTCGCTTATCGAGGGTCAGGGGCTTGTAGGCGACGATACAGCCGTTTCGGGCTTTTTGGGCGCACTGCTTGCAGGCTTTGTCGCAGGTCTTGTCATAAAGCTGCTGAAAGCCGCATTTTCATGGTTACCGAAATCTATGGACGGCATAAAGCCCGTGTTCATCTATCCCCTTTTTGGTACTGTTATTATGGGTCTTATAATGTGCCTTGTAAACCCCGTTATAGGCATTATCAATTCGGGTCTTGCAAGCTTTCTTGCATCGCTTGGTACAACAAGCAAGCTGTTGCTTTCGGTTATTCTTGCGGCGATGATGTCGGTCGATATGGGCGGTCCGTTTAACAAGGCGGCATATGTTTTCGGTACGGCGGCAATTGCAGATGGCAATACTTGGATTATGGCGGCGGTTATGATCGGCGGTATGATTCCCCCTATTGCAATTGCACTTTCAACCACCTTTGACAAGAAAAAGTGGACCTCGCAAGAGCTTAAATCAGGTCCAGTGAACTACCTTATGGGTCTTTGCTTTATTACAGAGGGGGCTATCCCCTATGCCGCATCCGACCCGCTTAAAGTAATACCTGCCTGTATGGTAGGCTCGGCAACCGCAGGCGCGCTGACATCACTATTCTCGGTCACCTGTCCTGCACCGCACGGCGGTATATTTACCTTTATAGTTTGCGATAACCCACTGCTGTATATCGTCGCTTTGGCGGCAGGCTCGGTAGTCGGCGCATTGATGCTTTCGTTATTAAAGAAAAACAGAAAAGAGGCAGTTTAATATGTTACAAAAGGAATTTACAATTAAAAATAAAATGGGCTTTCATATGCGCCCCGCATCACAATTTACCGCGGCTATGGCAAAATACAGCTCTGATATTACAATAATATTCGGCGGTAACAAGGTCAACGGCAAAAGTGTTATGAATATTATTGCCGCCTGCATAAAATGCGGTAGCACAATTACCGTGCAAGCCGACGGTGCAGACGAGGCGGCGGCTCTAAACGAGGCGTCGGCACTTATAGAAAACGGCTTCGGCGAGGAATAGCATAATTACGGGGGTGATGATATGCCGAAAGGAATTGCGGTTTCAAAGGGCTACGGAATCGGCAATGCGGTTATTATAAAGCAGACAGAAAACAACTGTGAAAGTCGCGCTTTTACATGCGTAGAAGCCGAAACAAGCCGTCTTGACGCGGCGGTGGAAAAATTTTGCGATAAAACCGCCGAGCTTGCAAAAAGGTTGCAAAAAACCGCAGGCGAGAAAGAGGCTGAGATTTTGCAGGGTCACCTTGCAATGCTTAACGACCCGTTTATGCTTTCGCAGATGAAAGAGAATATAAACGGCGGTTCAACTGCCGAAAAATCGGTTGAAACAGTTTGCAATATGTTTATAGAAATGTTTTCCGCTGTTGATGATGAAATGACAAAGCAACGCGCAACAGATGTTGCCGATATCAAAAACAGCCTTATCGGCATACTGTGCGGCGGCGAACAAACCAATATTGCCGCCGTGCCGAAAGGCTCGGTACTTATAGCAAAGGATTTCACCCCGTCGATGACATCGCAAATCGACCCCGAAAGGGTTTGCGCCGTTATTGCCGAAATAGGCGGCTATACAAGCCACAGTGCAATTTTGGCACGGGCTATGGGTATACCGGCGGTTTTGTCACTGAAAGCTGCAACAGGAATTATTAAAGACGGCGACCGTATAATTGTCGACGGCTTTGACGGCACGGTAATAATAAACCCCGACGAAAACACCTGCAACGAATATGCCGAAAAGCAGGATAAATACAAAAAAGAAAAACAGCTTGTTTTACAATACGCCCACAAAAAGGCAGTAACCGCATCGGGTATAGAAAAGGCGGTATATGCAAACATCGGCTCTGCCGATGAGGCTACAACAGCCGTTAAAAACGGCGCCGAGGGTATTGGACTGTTTCGAACTGAATTTCTGTTTATGGATAAGCCCACTCTACCCTCTTTGGACGAGCAGTACAAGGCATATTCGACTGTTGCAAAGGCTTTAAACGGCAGTGAGGTAATAATCAGAGCATTAGACATCGGCGGAGACAAGGCTATCGACACGCTGAAAATCGAAAAAGAGGATAATCCGTTCCTCGGTCACCGCGGTATACGCTACTTGCTTGACAATCCCGAAATTTTCAAAACACAAATCAAGGCTGTTCTTATGGCGGCAAAGCACGGTGATGTGAAACTTATGTTGCCGATGGTCACAACCTTGCAGGAAATCCAATCGGCAAAGGAAATTATCGCCGAATGTAAAAAAGAGCTTAAAAAAGACGGCTTGGAATACAGTGATGCACCGCTTGGAATTATGATAGAAACACCATCTGCGGCACTTATTTCGGATATACTTGCAAAAGAGGTTGCGTTTTTCTCGATAGGCACAAACGACCTAACAGGCTACACTATGGCGGTTGACCGCGGCAATTCGGCTGTTTCAAGGCTGTATGACCCAATGCAACCTGCCGTTCTTAAAGCAATTGAAATGACAGTTAAAAATGCAAAGAATGTGGGAATACCCGTAGGTATGTGCGGCGAGGCGGCGGCTGATGAAAGAATAATACCGTTGCTTGTAAAATGGGGACTTGACGAATTTTCGGTAACCCAGACGGCTGTTGCGCAAACCAAAAAGCTGATTTGCGAATGTGAATAATGCAAAAAACGCCCTGACATTTTTCTGATGTCGGGGCGTTGCCGTTATTTTGAATTAAACTTTTCAAGAAATGCATTGATACCGTATTTTAAAACTTCAAGCTGTGTTTGGAGATAATACTCGTCCTCGAACATAGCATAGTGTACGCAGGCGCGAATTAAAATGAAAATAAGTGGTGTGGTAATTTTGTACGGTATACCGATTTTGCTTTCAAGCTGCATTGCATATTCTGTATAACGCTTATTTACACCCTCGAAAAACTTTTTGCCGTGTTCGATATATTTCGGGTGTGTGTAAATTTGGTACATAAGGCGGTATTTTTTACCGTGATTTTTCGCAGTCCAATATGGAATAGTTTCCACAAACTTAACAACCTCTTGCGGATTTGTAGGGGCTTTTGCCATAAACTCGTCCTCTACCTTAGACATACAGTGCGCTGTTGCTTGCACAATAAGGTCATCAAGGTCGTCAAAATAGACATACAGATTGCCAGGTGTACAGCCGCACGCCTTTGCAAGTGCCTTTATGCCTGTACCCGTCAATCCGTTTTCGGCGTAGCACTCATAGCAACGCTCCATATATTCTATTTTCTTTTCATTGTGTTGTTCTTCATTTCTTTGTCTCATAATACTATCCTCATATCATAATCGTAATAACTAAAGCTTTATTTCGCGAAAAGCCGCGGCGCGTATCAGGCGGTTAAATACCGCAAGCCCGACACCGTCACAGCTCGGCGAGTGAGCATACGCGATTTTCGCACCCCGTTCATCAAGCTCGCGCAATGCCGCGAACAGGCCCGAGGCTTGCGAAAGGTCATCGTTTTTTGAACCGTAGCAAACGGTTGGAACCTGTAATTTTTCGGCATCTTCGGAAAAGCAAAGTGCGAAAACACCCTCGTCTTTATGCGAATTAACATAGCTTACATAGCCGTCGCTGTCACCCACTACAAGATAGACTTGCGTTTGGGGGGCGTAGTGCTTGTACTTCATACCCGGGCTTGCGACAGGCTTGCCCTTTTCGGGTTGGGCTGTTACTGCCTTGTCAATTTCCACATTACCCAAAACAGCCTCAAGCTGTTCTGCCGTAACGGCGCCCGGTCGCAAAAGCCGCGGCTTGTCTATAAGCGATATAACCGTCGACTCAACACCGACAGCACAATCGTCGGAAATAACAATCGCATCAACCTTGCCGTCAAGGTCGCGTATGCAGTGTTCGGCAGTAGTCGGACTGGGCGAGCCGGAAAGATTTGCACTTGGGGCGGCAAGGGGTAAACCCGCGGCATTTATAATTGCCTGCGCAATCGGGTGTACGGGAAAGCGAACCGCAAGCGTGTCAAGCCCTGCCGAAACGCTTTTCGGCACTGTACTGCTTCGCGGCAGTATCATAGTAAGTGGTCCCGGCCAATATTTATCGGCAAGTTTTTTTGCACCTTCTGGTATTTCGGTTACAAGCGGCGAAAGTGCCGCAATATCAGCAATATGCACTATCAGCGGATTATCCTGCGGTCTGCCCTTTGCGGCAAAAATTTTCGCAACCGCCTTTTCGTCAAGGGCATTTGCCGCAAGACCGTAAACTGTTTCGGTCGGAATAGCAACAATACCGCCGTTTTTCAGTATTTCGGCAACGCGGTTTATCTCGTCATACTGCTGTTCAGATTTAATTATAATTTTTTCGGTAATCATAAATTGTTTTTAACCGCCTAACTGTTATTACAGCTCCGCCGCACTTAGCATTTCTGTGCGATAATGTGTAATAATCGGGTCTATAACCTCGTCAAGTCCGCCGCCGAGTACCGACTCTAATTTATAAAGTGTAAGACCTATTCTGTGGTCGGTAACACGACCCTGCGGATAGTTGTAGGTTCTTATTCTTTCACTTCGGTCACCTGTACCGACCTGCGAACGCCTGTCGGAGGCAATAGCGTCGTTTTGCTCGCGCAGCTTTTCTTCATACAATCGTGAGCGCAAAACCTTCAGTGCCTTATCCTTGTTTTTAAACTGACTGCGCTCGTCCTGACACTCAACCACCGTTCCCGTTGGGATATGTGTTATACGAATAGCAGAGCTTGTTTTGTTAATGTGCTGACCGCCTGCACCGCTTGAACGAAAGGTGTCGATTTTCAGGTCGTTGGGGTCAAGCTCAAACTCAACCTCCTCTGCCTCGGGTAAAACCGCAACGGTTACGGTTGAGGTATGAATTCTGCCGCCTGCCTCGGTCTCGGGCACACGCTGAACACGGTGAACGCCGCTTTCGTATTTCAGGCGAGAGTACGCACCGTCGCCCTCAATCATAAAGCTTATTTCTTTATAACCGCCAAGCTCGGTTTCGCTTGCGTTGACTATTTCGATATTCCAACCGCGCGCCTCTGCATAAAGTGTATACATTCTTGTAAGCACGCCCGCAAAAAGTGCTGCCTCGTCACCGCCTGCACCGCCGCGAATTTCCACAATAACATTTTTCGAGTCGTTGGGGTCGCGCGGCAACAGGAGTATTTTAAGCTCGGACTCAGTGTCGGTAATTCTGCGTTTCGCATCTGACAAAACGCCTTTCACCATTTCCTCGTCCTCACGGTCCATACCGCCCTCGTTAAGCATTGCAAGTGCCTCTTTTTCATCGTCTATCGCCGAGGTGTATTCGCGGTATTTCAG
>CAZIEH010000100.1:0-5539 GCA_964538695.1 uncultured Eubacterium sp.
GGTCCGACACCGCCCGGAACGGGGGTTATTGCCGTGGCTTTTTCGGAAACCGCCGCAAAATCGACATCACCCACAAGCCCCTCGGCTGTTCGGTTCATACCGACATCTATAACGACTGCGCCGTCTTTAACCATATCGGCGGTTACAAATTTCGCCTTGCCTACCGCGGTGACAAGAATATCGGCGGTGCGGCAAATTTCGGCAAGGTTTTCGGTCTTGCTGTGACAGACCGTGACCGTTCCGTTGGCGTGCAGTAATAGCATAGACATAGGCTTGCCGACAATGTTACTTCTGCCTATAACAACGCAGTGCTTTCCGGTAATATCTACCTTTGCCGATTTAAGCAACTCCATAATACCTGCAGGCGTGCAGGGTAAAAAGTCGTAATCGCCTATCATAATATGCCCGACATTTTCGGGGTGGAATGCATCAACATCCTTGTCGGGGCGAATGGCGTTTATAACCGCCTTTTCGTTTATGTGCTTCGGCAGGGGCAACTGGCACAAAATACCGTCAATATCGTCGCGGTTGTTAAGCTCGTTTATTACCTCAAGCAGGCGTTCCTCGGTTGTGTCCTCGGGCAACTCTGTTTTTTCGCTGTAAAAGCCCACCGTTTCGCAAGCCTTTTCTTTGTTTCTTACATAAACCTGCGATGCGGGGTCGTTACCCACGATTATTACCGCAAGACCTACTTTAACATTTTTTTCGGCAAGGCGCTCGGTCTTTTCGCGAACCTGCTGTTTTACTGCCGCCGAAACGGCTTTTCCGTCAATTATAATTGCCATTTTTACTTCTCCTCGGTATTTTCTTCTTCGGCGATTTTATCTGTTTCTTCGTCTTTTACATCGGCAAGCGAAAAGGTTACATTATCGGTGGCGTCTGTATCAAAAACATTTTCGTAATTTTCCGCACCATCAGCCGCCTTTTGCCTTTTCAGCAGAACCGCAAAAATCGCGATACAGCCAAGCACAAGCAGTAAAGACAGCAGTTGTGAAACGCGAACACTGCCAAGCATAAGGCTGTCTGTTCTTATGCCCTCTATAAAGAAACGCACCGCACCGTACCAAATGCCGTAAAGTAGGGCTACCTCGCCGCGGAATTTACGGTTGCGTATAACGCGGTTAAGTATGAAAAAGCCTATAATGCACAGCAACGACTCGTATAAAAAGCAGGGGTGAACGGGCTTTGTGGGGTCAAGCGACGGGTCGTGCATAGCCAAAATATGCTCGTAAGTACCCGAAAAGCCTTGCGAATACATACCCGTAAACCAGTCGGTGTTTGTGCCGAAAGCCTCTTGGTTGAAAAAGTTACCCCAACGACCTATTGCTTGACCTATAAAAAGGCAGGGGGCGGTAAGGTCAAGGCAGTCGACAAAATTAAGCTTTCTTACCTTGCAGGAAATTGCCGCACCTACGACAGCACCTATTATGCCGCCGTAAATTGCAAGACCGCCGTCGTGGATTTTCAAAAAGTCGGCAAAAAAGGTTTCGGGACTGTAAAAAAGCAGGTAGTACGCCCTTGCAAAAATTATCGCCGTGGGTACGGTTATTATTATGGCATCAAGCAAGCGGTCGGTGTTTATGTTAAGTGTCTGCGCGCGGCGCATACCGTAGTAAAACGCAAGCAAAAAGCCTATTGCAATACATATGCCGTACCAATAAACCTCCCAACCGTTGCCGATTGGCAGTGTAAACGCGACCGGATTAAGTTCGAAGGTTAAACCGAAAAATGTTACCGTATTCATTTGGTTTCATCCTTTCAGAAATGGGGATGTAAAATATATTATATATAAGTATAGCACATAAATCATTTTTGCGCCACAGTTATTATTGTTTTTTTGAATAAAATCGCAAAAACAGGCAAAAGCTTAGTTTGTAAAAATAAAAAGAAGGTGGTTTTTTGCGGTTCGGCAAAAGCTTTTCGGAAAATTCGGCGGCAATGGAGATGCGACTTTTGCCTGACGAAAATTTTGATATAATAAGCCGCAGGCTGGTCATAGGCGAAAGAAGTGCCGCACTGTATTTCACAGACGGTTTTATTAAAGACGAGATGTTCGAAAAGATTTTGGAATTTCTGTTTAAAATAACGCCGCAACAGCTTGACGGTATTGAAAATATGGCGCAGTATGCCGAAAAGCTGTTGCCGTATGTCGAAACGGCAGAGGAATGTGATGTTGACGAGGCGGTTGCGGCGGTGCTGTCGGGTCCGAGCGTGCTGATTATAGACGGCATTGCAAACGCGCTTGTGATGGATACAAGGGAATATCCCGTTCGTTCGGTAAGCGAGCCGGAAAAGGACCGTTCATTGCGCGGCAGTCGTGACGGGTTTGTCGAAACGCTTATTTTCAACACGGCACTTTTGCGCCGAAGGATTCGCGACCCGAGACTGCGCGTGCGACATATACAGGTTGGTCGAATGTCGCGTGTTGATGTTGCCGTTTGCTATATCGACGGGGTTGCCGACAAAAATGCGGTTGATAATATATACAAGCGGCTAAAAGCTGTGGATATTGACGGTGTTTCTATGACGGCACAGGCGATTGCAGAAAAATTGGCACCGACGGCGTTTTTTAATCCGTTTCCGAAAATTCGCTATACCGAGCGCCCCGATTTCGCAAGTGCCTGTGTTTTAGAGGGTAAAATTGCCGTGGTTATGGACAATTCACCCGTTGTAATGCTGTTTCCCACAAGCTTTGCCGATTTTTCGCGCGAGGCTGATGACTACTATTTTCCGCGTCTTACTGGGACATATATAAGGCTGTTGCGAATATTTATATCGCTGTTCACCGTAATTTTGACACCGCTTGCTTTACTGCTTTTAAACAGTCTCGAGCTGTTGCCGCCGTGGCTGTCGTTTATAGTGCCGCACGAAAAAGCCGCGCTTTCGTTTTTTGTGCAGTTTTTGGCACTTGAATTTATAATAGACGGCTTGCGGCTTGCCTCGCTTAATACACCCGATACACTTTCAAGCTCTCTTGGCGTAATAGGCGGACTTTTGCTGTCGGAATTTGCGGTTTCGGCAGGGTGGTTTCAAGGGGAAACCATACTGTATATGGCATTTGTCGCAATTGCAAGCTATTCACAGCCGAGCTATGAAATGGGGTATGCGCTGAAATTTGTGCGTATTTTAATGCTTATACTTGTACAGCTTTTCTCGGTAATCGGCTTTTTTGTCGGCATAGTTATAGGTCTTGTGGGAATGTTTTTGTGCAAAAGCGTGTCGGGCAGGGGATATATGTACCCCGTAATTCCCTTTTCGGCGCGCGATTTCGTAAAGCTGTTTGTGCGCACCAAAATAGGGAAATAAATGTGGTATATAAGAGTATAAAAAAGAGGCTGTAAAAAACTTTCGTTTTCTTACAGCCTCAAAATATTAGACTTTAACCGAAACGGTTATTATTTAGAGCCGTAAAGCTCGCCAAGACGGAGAAGGTGATTGTAACGCTCGGTAGCGGTTTCCTCAGCCTTCTTAAACAGCTCTTCTGCGCGTTCGGGGAACGAACGGGTAAGAGATGAGTAACGAGCCTCGCCCATAATGAAGTCCTGATAGCTTGCAGTCGGGGCTTTGCTGTCCATAGTGAACGGGTTTTTGCCCTCTGCTTTAGCGGCAGGATTGAAGCGGAACATATTCCAGTAGCCGCAATCAACAGCCTTGCGCATTTCTTTCTGGCAGTTAATCATACCGCCCTTAATGCTGTGCATTTCGCAAGGTGCGTAGCCGATGATAAGCGACGGACCCGGATAAGCCTCAGCCTCTTCAATTGCTTTAAGAGTCTGTGCCATATTTGCGCCCATAGCAATCTGTGCAACATATACATAGCCATAGCTCATTGCGATTTCGGCAAGTGACTTCTTGGCAATTGTTTTACCTGCGGCGGCGAACTGTGCAACCTGACCGATGTTGGAAGCCTTAGAAGCCTGACCGCCGGTGTTTGAATAAACCTCGGTATCGAATACCATAATGTTTATATCGTCGCCGGTAGCAAGAACATGGTCAAGACCGCCAAAGCCGATGTCGTATGCCCAACCGTCACCACCGAAAATCCAAACGGATTTCTTGGAGAGGTATTCGCTGTTTTCGAGAATGTCGTTGCAAAGTGCGCAATCGGCATTCTGTGCCTTTATAGCTGCAACAAGTGCATCTGCTGCGGCACCGTTGGTCTTGCCGCAATCAACTGTTTCGAGATATTTCTCGGCAGCGGCTTTAACCTCTGCTGCTGCCTTGTCGGAGGCGGCGATTTCCTTAACCTCGTCGATAAGGCGTGCGCGGATAGCCTTCTGACCGAGGTACATACCGTAGCCATGCTCTGCATTGTCTTCAAACAACGAGTTTGCCCAAGCAGGACCGTGACCGTTCTTATCGGTAGTGTACGGTGATGTAGCGGCAGGGCCACCCCAAATTGACGAACAGCCTGTTGCGTTCGAAATATACATTCTGTCGCCGAACAACTGTGTTATAAGGCGTGCATAAGAGGTTTCGGCACAGCCTGCGCAAGAACCCGAGAACTCAAGCAACGGCTTTTTGAACTGGCTTGAAATAACATTCGAAACAGCAACGGTTTCGGGCTTTACGGTAACCTTGTCTACACAGTAGTCGAAAGCTTCCTGCTGGTCAAGCTGTGTTTCGGTGGAAACCATTTTAAGTGAATTTGTCGGACATTCGCCTACGCAGACGCCGCAACCCATACAATCCATAGGTGAAACGGCAAGTGTGTAGATGTAGTCTGTCTTAACAACGGGCTTCGGAGCTTTTTTAAGTGATGCGGGAGCTGCTGCAACCTCGTCTGCATCAAGTGCGAAAGGACGAATTGTTGCGTGCGGGCAAACGAATGCGCACTTGTTACATTTTGCACAGGTGTCTGCGTTCCACTCGGGAACCATAACGGCAACGCCGCGCTTTTCAAATGCCGAAGCACCCTGCTCGAAAGTACCGTCAACATGGTCTGTAAATGCAGAAACAGGCAGGCTGTCGCCGTTCATTTTGCCGACAGGCTCCATAATTTCCTTAACCATCTTGCCGAGCTTTGTATCGGGTGTGGTGTCATCTGCCACATCATCTGCGGCATTTGCCCACTCTGCCGGAACATCAATCTTAACAAATGCAGTTGCACCAGCGTCGATAGCTTTCCAGTTCATATCAACAATGTCGCGACCCTTTTTAAGGAACGATGCCTCTGCCTTTTCTTTCATATATTTAATCGCATCTTCGGGCGGAAGAACAGCGGCAAGTGTAAAGAAAGCAGACTGAAGAATGGTATTTGTACGCTTGCCGAGACCGATTTCTGCGGCAAGGTCGATAGCGTTGATTGTGTAAAGCTGAATGTTGTTCTTTGCGATAATGCGCTTTGCCTCAGCAGGCATATGGCGGTCAAGCTCTTCGGGTGACCACTGGCAGTTAATCATAAAGATACCGCCCGGCTTAACATCATTAACCATCTTGTAGCCCTTGGTTACATAAGACGGGTTGTGGCAGGCAACAAAGTCAGCCTTGTTGATGTAGTAGGGGCTCTTTATCGGCTTGTCACCGAAACGCAAGTGCG
>CAZIEH010000101.1:0-5488 GCA_964538695.1 uncultured Eubacterium sp.
TCCTTGCTTACGCTTCAGTTACCTCGACGAGGTGGATAATTTTATTTATCTTGCCGATTGTTTGAGGATTGTTGGGCTGTACGCGCTCATCGCCGATTTTCTTAAGGCCGAGAGCGTTAGCGGTTGCAATCTGGTCTTTTTTAGAACCAATCAAACTTTTGACAAGCTTTACTTTAAGGCTGGTAGCAGCCTCGTTTGCTTTAAATGCCATAACGCAAGCTCCTTCCTTAACCTAAAATTTCTTTAACCGATTTGCCGCGGATAGCCGCAACCTCTTCGGCTGTGCGAAGCGACGCAAGACCCTGAACGGTTGCGCGCACTACATTGTAAGGATTGTTAGAACGCAGTGCCTTTGTACGGATGTCGGTGATACCAACGGTTTCAACAACATCACGGACAGCGCCGCCGGCGATAACACCGGTACCGGGTGCTGCAGGCTTTAAAAGAACGCGACCTGCGCCGAATGCACCGATAACCTCGTGCGGAATTGTAGTACCGCGAAGTGCAACACGGATAAGGTTCTTTTTGGCATCCTCAATACCTTTTCTGATGGCGTCGGGAACTTCGCCCGCCTTGCCGATACCGAAACCGATAATTCCGTTACCGTCGCCAACAACCACTAAAGCGGAGAACTTCATAATGCGTCCGCCCTTAACGGTTTTAGATACACGGTTGATAGCAACTACCTTTTCTTTTAAATCCAAAGTAGATGCGTCAATATTCATAGACATTTAAATTCTCCCCTTTCTTAGAATTTAAGACCGCCTTCGCGAGCGCCTTCTGCAAGCTCTTGAACGCGACCGTGGTAAACATAACCGCCACGGTCAAAAACCACCTCGGTAATACCCTTTTCGGTAGCGCGTTTTGCGATAAGCTTGCCAACCTCGCGGGCTTCCTGCTTGTTACCTTTTGTAGCGCCGAATTCTTTTTCGACGGTAGAAGCGGATGCAAGCGTTACTCCTTTAACATCATCAATCAGCTGCGCATAGATATTGCTATTGGAGCGAAATACATTAAGGCGCGGACGCTCTGCTGTGCCGCTGATTTTGCCGCGAACACGAACATGGCGATGAAGTCTTGCCTTATTGCTGTCAGGCTTATTAACCATTTACGATACACTCCTTCATTATTTCTTGGCGCCCTTACCGGCTTTACCCTCTTTGTGACGAACATGCTCGCCGACATAGCGGATACCCTTACCTTTGTAAGGCTCCGGAGGACGCTTTTCGCGAACTTCTGCCGCAAACTGACCAACCTGCTGTTTATCTGCACCCGAGATAACAATTTTGTTAGGTGTGGGTACATCGATTGAAATACCTGCGATTTCGGGAACGATTACCTGATGTGAGAAGCCGAGATTCATAACCAAATCCTTGCCCTGCTTCGCAACTCTGTAACCGACGCCCTGTACCTCAAGCTCTTTAGAAAAGCCCTTGGTTACGCCTTCAACCATATTTGCAACAAGTGTTCTTGTGAGACCGTGCAGTGAACGATGCTCTTTGTTATCGGACGGACGAGTTACATTGATAACATTACCTTCAACAGCAATTGTTATATCCTTGTGGAAAGTTTCCTTAAGCTCGCCTTTAGGGCCCTTAACAGTAACCTCGTTACCGTTGACTTTAACTTCAACGCCTGCGGGTATCTCGATAGGCATTCTTCCTATTCTTGACATTCTGCTGCACCCCCTTACCAGATATAAGCGAGGACTTCGCCGCCAACATTGGCTTTGCGTGCCTGCTTATCGGTCATAATACCTTTAGAGGTGGAAAGAATTGCAATTCCCAGACCCTTCATTACCTTCGGCATATTCTCTACATCACTGTAGATACGCAGACCCGGCTTTGAAACCCTGCGGAGACCGGTAATAATCTGAGTCTTGTTCGGGCCGTATTTCAGCGATATCTGAAGAACGCCCTGATTGCCGTTTTCAATTACTTGAAAACCATTGATGTAACCTTCGTCAAGCAAAATCTGGGCAATAGCCTTTTTTACATTTGACGCAGGTATATCAACCGAATCGTGCTTTGCTGAGTTAGCGTTACGAATTCTCGTAAGCATATCAGCGATAGTATCGGTGATTTGCATACCGTGAACCTCCTTTTACCAACTGGCCTTTTTCACGCCGGGAATCTCGCCCTTACAGGCAAGCTCCCTAAAGCATATACGGCATATGCCATATTTGCGAAGATAAGCGTGAGGACGGCCGCAGATTTTACATCTGTTATAGCTTCTTGTTGAAAACTTAGCCGGTCTTGCCTGCTTTACTTTCATTGATGTCTTTGCCATAACTCTATCTCCTTACTTCGCAAACGGGGCACCCATAAGAGTTAAGAGCTCGCGGGCTTCCTCGTCGGTTTTTGCGGTAGACACGAAAATGATATCCATTCCGCGTACCTTATCAATTTTATCGTATTCGATTTCAGGGAAAATCAATTGCTCTTTAATGCCCATTGCATAGTTGCCGCGGCCATCGAAAGAGTTGGGGTTGATACCTCTGAAATCGCGCACTCTCGGAAGAGCTGCAGAGAACAGTCTGTCGATAAACTCGTACATTCTGTCACCGCGAAGTGTAACCTTTACACCGATCGGCATACCTTCACGAAGCTTAAAGTTAGCTACGGATTTCTTTGCTTTACAGATAACGGGCTTTTGACCGGTAATCTGTGAAAGGTCTGAAACGATTGCATCGATAACTTTTGAGTTATCTTTTGCCTCGCCGCAGCCGACATTGATAACAACCTTATCAAGCTTCGGAATTTGCATGACGCTCTTATAACCGAACTTGCTCATAAGCGCAGGAGCGATTGAATTACGATATTCGTCCTTTAGCCTTGCCATGTCATACTTCCTCCTCTACTTAAAAGGTTTCGCCGCATTTTTTGCAAACGCGAACTTTTTTACCGTCATCAAGCACTTTGTGACCGACTCTTGTAGGCTGCTTGCACTTGGGGCAAACGACCTGTACTTTGCAAGCATAAACAGCGCTTTCAGCCTTGATTATGCCGGATGGGTCACCCGCTTTACGCGGTTTAACATGCTTGGAAACCATATTGATTCCCTCGACAATTACCTTGCCCTCCTTGGGGCTTACCTGCAAGACCTTACCACTCTTGGCACGGTCTTTTTTATCGCCGGTAAGGAGAATGACAGTGTCATCTTTTTTAACAAACATTATCATTTACCTCCATTACAGTGTTTCCGGTGCGAGAGAAAGAATTTTTGTGTAATCCTTATCTCTTAACTCACGCGCTACCGGGCCAAAAATACGGGTTCCTCTGGGGTTCTTATCGTCTTTAATAAGAACCGCGGCGTTCTCGTCAAATCTGATGTAGGTACCATCGTTACGGCGTACACCTTTGGCAGATCTAACGATAACGGCTTTAACAACGTCGCCTTTTTTAACAGTGCCGCCGGGAGCAGCCTTTTTAACAGAGGCTACAACGACATCACCGATATTGGCGTATCTTCTACCTGAACCGCCGAGTACACGGATGCACATAAGCTCTTTAGCACCGGTATTGTCAGCGACTTTGAGGTATGATTGCTGCTGTATCACAGTTAATTCCTCCTAACCAAAGCTTATTTAGCCTTTTCAATGATCTCCACAACTCTCCATCTCTTATCTTTAGAAATGGGTCTTGTCTCCATTATCAAAACGCGGTCACCTTTACCGGCAATACCTTGTTCATCATGGGCTTTAAGCTTAATTGTGTTTTTAACGATTTTTTTATAAAGGGGGTGTTTAACATTATCCTCAATAGCAACAACAACGGTTTTTTCCATTTTATCGCTGATAACTTTACCAACCCTGGTTTTACGAAGATTTCTCTCGCTCATGGTTTGTTACCTCCCTTATCCTTAAGCTTCCTTGCTCTTAAGCTCATTCTCACGAATGATAGTCTTAACACGAGCAATGTCTTTTTTAACCGCTACAAGACGCATCGGGTTGTCGAGCTGGTTAATGGCGTGTTGGAAACGAAGGTGGAACAGCTCTTCGTTGAGCTCTTTCAATTTTTCATCTAACTGCGAAGCAGTCATTTCACGAATTTCCGTTGCATGCATTATTGCTCACCACCCTTTTCTTCTTTTTTAACGAAAGCGCACTTGATAGGCAGCTTATGTGTTGCAAGGCGGAGAGCCTCGCGTGCAGTTTCTTCGGGAACACCGGCGATTTCAAACATAACGCGACCGGGTTTAACAACTGCTACCCAATATTCGGGTGAACCTTTACCTGAACCCATTCGAGTTTCGGCAGGTTTCTCGGTAACGGGCTTGTCGGGGAAGATTTTAATCCAAACCTGACCGCCACGCTTGATATAACGAGTCATAGCAATACGGGCTGCTTCAATCTGGTTTGAAGTAATCCATGCCGGCTCAAGCGCCTGCAAACCGTATTCGCCGTGCGATACTTTATTACCGCGCATTGCTTTACCGGTCAAACGACCTCTCTGAACGCGGCGATATTTAACGCGCTTAGGCAGTAACATTAGCGAGCGCCTCCTTCTTTGCGGGGTTTACGAGCATCGTGAAGAACCTCACCGGTGTAGATCCAAACCTTGACGCCGATTTTACCGTAGGTTGTGTTAGCCTCGGCAAAACCGTAGTCAATATCGGCACGGATTGTCTGCAACGGAATTGTACCCTCATGATAATGCTCAACACGGGCGATTTCAGCACCGCCCAAACGACCTGAACACTGGGTCTTTATACCTTTTGCACCAAGGCGCATCGCTCTGCCCATTGCAAGTTTCATTGCACGACGGAACGAAATACGCTTTTCAAGCTGTGCAGCGATGTTTTCTGCAACCAAAGTTGCGTCCAAATCGGGGTTTTTAACCTCTACGATGTTGATGTTGACAGGCTTGCCAAGCATCTCTTGACATTTTACGCGAAGCTTTTCGATTTCAGCGCCGTTGCGGCCGATAACCATACCCGGCTTTGCGCAGTGAATGTGAATTCTAACTTTAGCGGCATCGCGCTCGATTTCGATTTTCGGAACGCCTGCCGAGTAAAGTGTTTTCTTAAGATACTTACGGAGGTTATAGTCCTCAACCAAAGTATCGCCGAATTCCTTGTCCTTGGCGAACCAGCGTGAATCCCAGTTCTTAATAACGCCGACTCGGAATCCATTAGGATGTACCTTCTGGCCCATAACTTTACCTCCTTTTAATCTTCTCTCTCTTTTAAGACGAGAGTGATGTGGGATGTTCTTTTAAGAATTCTGTGCGCACGACCGTGGTCTTTCGGACGAATTCTTTTAAGAGTCGGTCCCGGACAAACAAAACATTCGGCAACGAACAGTTTTGAAGTGTCCATATTGTGATTGTTTTCAGCATTTGACATTGCAGAATGCAACAGTTTTTCCAAATACTCACAGGCGGCCTTCGGGGTGAACCTGAGAATAGCCATAGCTTTGTCAGCATCCTGATTTCGGATAAGATCCAAAACAATCTTCACCTTACGGGGTGAAATGCGAGCATACTTG
>CAZIEH010000102.1:0-5476 GCA_964538695.1 uncultured Eubacterium sp.
GTATATGGTATAATATAAAAAATTATGTATATATAAGTCGTTCGACTTTTTCTTGTTTGGAGTGTGCATTTATTGAAAACTGTTGAGGAAAACGCTGTTCGCGAGGACGAAAACACCCCCTCGCCGCGTGAGGATATTATCGCAGGTCGCAACCCCGTTATGGAGGCGGTTCGCGCAGGAAAAGAAATTGACAAGCTGTTTGTCGCACGCGGTGCAACGGGCAGTGTTGCGGCAATTATCGCAAAATGCCGCGATAAGGGCGTTCCCGTTAAAGAGGTTACACCGCAAAAGCTGGATTTTATGACGGGCGGTCTAAACCACCAAGGTGTGGCGGCACAGGTCGCAAGCCGAAATTACAGCACGATTGACGAGCTGCTTGATTACGCCGAGCAACGCGGAGAGGAACCGTTCCTTATAATTTGCGACGGGCTTGAAGACCCGCACAATCTCGGGGCTATAATCCGCACGGCAGAGGCTTGCGGCGTTCACGGCGTTATTATTCCGAAAAATCGCTCGGTTACGCTTAATGCGACAGTTGCGAAATCCTCAAGCGGCGCGCTTGAACATATGCGCGTGGCGAGAGTCGGCAACATAAATGCGACTATCGAGCTTTTAAAGCAACGCGGCGTTTGGATATACGGTGCGGATATGAACGGTGCAGACCGTTGCGAGATTGATATGAAAGGTGCAACCGCGCTTGTTATAGGAAACGAGGGTAAGGGCATAAGCCGCCTTGTTCTTAAAAACTGCGATGCCGCGGTCAGCCTGCCTATGTTCGGCAAGGTAAATTCGCTTAATGCATCGGTTGCCGCAGGCGTTTTGATGTACGAGGCGGTTCGCCAACGACACGCTTAGAGTGTACATTTCTGAAATTATTTTACGGAGTGACAAAAATGGGCTTTTTTAACAGACGAAAGCAGAATGAAGAAGCAGAGGATTTTATCCTCGACTTTGCGCAACCCGTGGAAAACGACACAAGCACCATTACACCTTGGGACGAGCGCGAACACAAAACCGCCGCGCACGCTATGACGATTGAGGAAATTCTCAACGGTACACCGTCGACGGACGAGGACACGACACCTGCCGACAGTGCCGAGGACAACACTGCGCCCAAACAGGCAGAGCAGGAAAACACCGTGTCGGAGCAGACGGAAGAGAAAGCGGAGGAGCTTGCCGCAGACGGTATAGAGCTTATCAAAGTCTCATTCGGCGATACCGCGCCCGTACAAAAGACCGAAACAGCCGAAGCGGCAGAAAAAACCGTCGCCACACCTCCGCGCGATGATGAGCCGCAATTTGTTGCAAAAAACGACCACGCAGAAACCGAAACCGTCGCCCCAACTGCCGATGCGGCAAAGCGCGAGAGCGAGGAAAATGCGGCGCGCGAGATGATGCGAAAGCTACGCGAGGAATTGATGCGTGAAACTGCCGCAGAACAGGAAACGGAAGAAATTACCGAAAGTGAAATGGTTTTGGAACAACCCGAACAACCGAGTAAAGAGGTCGAACAGCCCACCTATGACACGGCGGTTTCGACCAAAAAAGAAATAAAGCTTTCACCCGTCGCGCAGGAGTTGTATGACAGAATGATGGCGCAAAGGGCGCACAACGCCCTGCACGGCGAGACGAAAAAAGCGGAACAATCCGCAGAGCTGACCGCAACCGGCGAAGTAAAAACGGCTGATGCGGAAAACGGTGAAAAATCGGTAATAAAAGAGTCGGAAATGCCGAAAAGCGAGCCGATTATTCCGATTGCACCGAAAAATCAGTCCGACAATATCGCGGACAGCATTTTTGACGAGCTTTCATCAAAGCTTGAAAACGACACACGCACCGTGCTGAAAACAAGCGGTTTACAAAGCGGCTCTTTACTTAACAAATGCCGCAGCTTTGTTACGCACGACGACGAAACCACAATAGACGACATTATTCACGATGCCGAGCAGGGCGCACGCAAGCGACTTGAAACGGTTTACGACGACAGGGCGAAAGGCTACGATTTTTCGCTGTTTTCGGATAGCGCAAGCACGACCGAGCAGGATACCGAGCAGAAAACCGACGAAATTTCCTCCACAGTCGAATTTTCGGCAATCGGCGACAAAAAAGTCGACAGTGGCGACGACGGTGCAACACGCGAAATAAAGCTTCCCGAGGATACGGCACAGGGTAAACCCGAAGCCGCACACAGCGCGCCGACTATTCCGATTTCGGACAGGAAAATCAAAAATCTGCAATACAGTCTTGCATCGGACACCGTGGCGGATATCGACATCGGTGCAACGCGCGAAATACCGAACGATGGGCACATTACCGACCCCGTAAAGGCGCAGACGATACGAATGCACCTTGAAAAAATCGCCGAGGCGGATATACCCGATGACGAGCCTGCACAAACACCACTGCATTTTACGGGCGTTGATGAGGACGAGCTACCCGACGGCGACATTAAAACCAACACCGAGGCACCGATTGTCGACGACTATGCATCTATTGAGGATGCCGAAAGTGTAAGAACCGACATAGCCGCAAACAAGGCAAGTGTTTTTGCACGGTTTATCTCTACCGCCGTTATAACCGCGGTTCTCGCGATAATCGATTTCGGCTTTAAAACCGCCATTGTTGCGGCATCGCCGACGGCTTATCTGCTTTTGAACGCAGTGCTTATTATTGCCGCCCTGCTTGTAAACATAAACACCTTGAAAGGGCTTGCCGCCCTGCTTACGGGTGCGCCCGATATGGATACCCCCTCTGCTCTCGCCGCCACGGCGACCGCGCTGTACGCACTTGTTACCGCGCTTGGCGGTGTGTACGACAAAATGCCGCAGTTGGCAGTGCTTGGCACACTTTCGCTTTGCTTTAACCAATTCGGAAAACTGCTTATTTTAAACCGCACAAAGCGCGGCTTCGAGGTTATTGCAAACGATGACCGCAAAAAAGCCGTTACCTTTGTCGGTGACAAGGTAAACGCCGCGATTATGGCTGGCGGAAGTGTCATCGGCGAGGCGTTTATCGCCACGGGCAAGGAGGCAAAAAACATTACGGGCTATCTGCACAACGCATACAGCGAGGATGCTTTAGAAAAGAAAATTGTGCCGATTACCGTTTTCACTCTCATCGCATCTGCGATTTTTGCATTGCTCGGCTTTGTTTTCGGCAAAACACTCTATGCCGCACTTGTGGGCTTTTGCGCAGTGCTTTGCGCCGCCTGCCCCGTTTCGCTGATACTTACCTGTACCCTGCCTTTTGCAGGCGTGGCGAAAAAGCTTTCGTACTACGGCGCTATGATTGCAGGTTGGTGCGGTGTTGAAACGGTCGCAAATACCAATGCGGTCGCCTTTGACAGCAGTGACCTGTTCCCCGCAGGAACAGTAAAGCTTTACAATATGCAGGTGCTTAACCGCGGCGCGGTTGACAAATACATCGCAGATGCCGCCGCCGTGCTTAATGCCGCAAAATCGCCCCTTGCACCGATATTCAACGAAATACTTGAAACCGACAGCAAGGGTGAATGTCCCGTTGCAGACAGCGTAAAATACGAAAACGGTATGGGCGTTTCGGGTTGGATTGAGGACAGACGCATTTTCGTGGGCAATCGCACCCTTATGGAGGGGCACAGTATTCGCACCCCCGCGCTTGAGCTGGATAAAAAAATTCTGCGCCAAGGCTATTTCCCCGTATACCTTGCCGTTGACCAACAGCTTTGTGCGCTGTTTATAGTCGGTTACGAGGCTGACGAGGAGATTACATACGAACTACGCCGACTTTGCAGTACAGGCGTTACTATGCTTGTGCGCTCTAACGACCCGAACATTTCCGAAGAAATGCTTTGCGACTATTTCGGTCTTTACGCCGACTCGGTAAAAATGCTTTCGCCTGCGGGTGTATCGGCATATTTCAGTGCCACCGCCTATAAAGAAAGCATTTGCGCACAGGGCGCATACAACGGCGATATTTGCGGATTTTTAAGCATAGTTTCGTCTGCGATAAAGCTTAAAAGTCTTTCTTCGGCACTGCTTATAATTCAAATTGTTATGCTGTGCCTCGGCATTGCGCTGTGCGGATATTTCACCGTAACAGCGTCACTGCTTAAACTGCCGGTACTGCTTTTCGGCGGTTTCCAATTATTGACCGCCGCCGTCACCGCTGTTGTGGCATCTGCGGCACGACAATAACAAATTGTATACCTATTATATTATAGGAGTTTTTCTTGTATGACTGTTCTTACAGCCGCCGGCGTTGAAAAAAGCTTTGGCGAACGCACCCTTTTCACTGATGTTTCTTTCAGTGTGCAAAGCGGTGACAAAATCGGGCTTGTCGGTTCAAACGGTTGCGGCAAAACAACGCTTATAAAAATGATAATCGGTTCAGAGCCGCCCGACAAGGGCGGCTTTTCGTGCAACGGCAATACCCGTATAGGCTACCTTGAACAGCACGCCTGCACCGACAGCGACCGCACTGCTTTTGAAGAGGCATTGACCGTCTTTTCATCACTTGCCGAAATCGAGGAGGAGCTGAAAGAGCTTAACTCGCGGCTTGAATACGAAACAGATGATGCCGCACTTTCACGGCAGGCAACCCTTAACGAGGAGTTTATAAGCCGCGGCGGTCTTACCTACAAAAGTCGTACACGCGCGACACTTATAGGACTCGGACTCGGCGAAAACGAGCTTGCACTGCCCGTAAAATCGTTAAGCGGCGGTCAAAAAGCAAAAATCGGCTTTGTAAAGCTTCTTTTGGACGAGCCACAGCTGTTACTTTTGGACGAGCCGACAAACCACCTTGACCTGCCTGCGGTGGAATGGTTGCAAGAATTTTTAACGGGCTTTTCGGGCGCAATGATACTTATTTCGCACGACCGTTATTTTCTTGACAAGGTGACTAACCGAACCTTTGAAATTTCGCACACGCGACTTACCGACGATTCCGGCAACTACACGCGCCACCTGCAACTGAAAGAGGAACGCCAAATCGCCATACGCCGTGATTATGAAAACAAAATGCGCGAGATTAAACGAATTGAGGGTATTATAGAGCAACAGCGCACCTTCAGTATGGAGCGAAATTACAGAACCATTGACCACAAACAAAAGTCGATTGACCGCATTAAAGAAACGCTTTTCGTCCCCGACAGTGCCGAAAAATCCGTTCGCGTGAAATTTCCGCCAAGGGTGCAAAGCGGCTTTGATGTGCTTGATGCATATTCCGTTACCAAAAAATTCGATGACAAGGTGCTGTTTGAAAACCTTGATATTTCCGTAAAGCGCGGTGAACGCGTATTCCTTTTGGGCGCAAACGGTTGCGGAAAAACCACACTGCTGAAAGAGCTTCTCTGCGGCAAAAATGTCGAGCTGGGTGCAAAGGTCAGCATAGGCTATTTCGACCAAATGCAGGCGGATTTACCGCCCGAAAATACTGTTTTCGACATTGTTCGCAACGCGTTCCCCGAAAAAAACGACACCGAACTGCGCACGGC
>CAZIEH010000103.1:0-5300 GCA_964538695.1 uncultured Eubacterium sp.
ATATATATGAATATAATTTTAAATAACTATTGGTCGGAGGGTTATTTTATGGACTATAAACAGTTTTTCAGCAAAATAGCAGGCAAGAGAATTGCTGTTTGCGGCATCGGCGTCAGCAACACACCACTTGTTGAGGATTTTTTGAAAGGCGGCGCGCGTGTAATTGTTTGCGACAGGCGTACCCGTGAAACTATCGGACCTCTTGCGGATAAGCTTGAACAGCAGGGTGCAGAGCTTCGCCTTGGAGAGAATTATTTAAAAAATCTTGAAGTAGATATCATCTTCCGCACACCCGGTATGAATTACTATCTGCCCGAGCTTGTAAAGGCACGCGAAAACGGCATTGCCGTCACATCTGAAATGGAAGTGTTTTTTGAGGTTTGCCCCGCAACGATTTTTGCCGTAACAGGCTCGGACGGTAAAACAACCACCACCACTCTTATTGCAAAAATGTTAGAGGCAGAGGGTCATCGTGTCCATATCGGCGGTAATATCGGTATGCCGCTTTTGCCGCGCATTATGGATATTAAGCCCGAGGATTATGTTGTTGTAGAGCTGTCGTCATTCCAGCTTATTTCAATGCGCAAAAGTCCTGATGTCGCGGTTGTAACCAATGTCGCACCAAATCATCTTGATGTTCATAAAAATATGGACGAATATATAAATGCAAAGAAAAATGTTTTGTTACACCAAAATGCATTTTCGCGCACGGTTTTAAATGATGATAACGACATCACGCGTGGCTTCGGCGACGAGGTTCGCGGTCAGTATATGCATTTCAGTATGAATACACCTGTTTCAAACGGTGCATGGCTTGCCGATGATGGCACAATATATATGGCATACCGCAGAATGATTGCCCCGATTATGACAACAGACGATATAGCCTTAATGGGCAGACACAATATTGCAAACTACCTTGCGGCAATCTCTGCTGTTTGGGGTTACGCAGGTGCCGACAGCATTTTGAAGGTCGCGCGTGAGTTCCACGGTGTCGAGCATCGTATTGAGCCTGTCAGAACTGTCGACGGTGTCAGATATTACAATGATTCAATCGGCACAAGCCCAACAAGAACAATTGCCTGCTTAAAGGCTTTCGAAAGCAAAATAATTCTTATCGCAGGTGGGTATGATAAGCATATTCCCTTTGAACCGCTTGCGCCGTATATCATAGATAAGGTTAAGGTTTTAATTTTGACAGGGCCAACCGCCGAAAAAATCGAAAAAGCGGTAAAATCCGACCCCAATTACAACGGTCAGGTCAAAATTATTCATTCCGAGTCTATGCGTGAATCTGTTGAAATTGCACATAAAAACGCCGAAAGCGGTGATATCGTCGCGTTAAGTCCTGCATGCGCAAGCTTTGACGCATACCCGAATTTTGCCGCACGCGGTAACGATTTTAAAGAGCTTGTCAATAAGCTGTAAAGGATGTAATTATAAAATGGATATCGAAAAGCTTGTAGTAGAGCTTTCAAATTCGGTAAGTGCGGGGGAAATAAGCCTTGCCGACAATATATGTGCCGAATATCTTGGTAAGTATTGTGCTGTAAAACGACTTCGTGACGGTACTGTATGCGGCATTTTCGATAAAGGTGCAGATAAAACTCTGCTTTTAGAGGCGCATATTGACGAAATTGCTTTTATTGTGACCGCTGTCACTGATGAAGGGTTTTTATATGTGCAAAAGGTCGGCGGTGCAGATGCGCGCATACTTCCTGCGCAACGGGTTACAGTTTTCGGTAATAATCGTTACAGCGGTACATTTTGCAGTGTGCCGCCGCACCTTTCAAAAGGCGAAAAAAAGCCGAAGCCCGTTGATGAATTGTGTATTGATTGCGGTCTGGGCAAAAAAGCCGTCAGCTGTGTACCTGTCGGCAGTCTTGTGTTTTTCGATAATTCAGCCGAAATGCTAAAATGCGGTAGGATTGTAGGTAAATCACTTGATAACCGTGCAGGCGTTGCCGCGCTTTTAACCGCCGCAAAATATATTGCAGAAAATAAACCGCAGTGTAATGTGGTAATAGCTTTAACTAAGTCAGAAGAGCTTGGCTATCGCGGTGCAATTACAGCCGCTTTCAGTTTAAAACCCGATTTTGCCGTTGTTGTCGACACAACCTTCGGCGATTTACCGTCAATTTCACCTACGCTTACAGGCAATCTCGGCAAAGGGCCGCTTATCGGTCGCTCGCCAGTGCTTTCGCGCACTCTTACCGATGCACTTATTGACACTGCTTGTGATACGGGTGCTGATTTTCAGTATGAAATAATGGGCGGTAAAACAGGTACTAATGCCGATGCAGTTTCGATAAGCGGCGAGGGTATACCCACCGCGCTTATTTCAATACCAATAAGAAATATGCACACTCCGTGCGAAATTGCCGATATCGGCGATATCGAGGTATGTGCTAAAATCATTGCGCATTTTGCGGTTTCGGGGGTGCTACCGTGCTGAAAAGATATTTAAAGGATTTATGCTCGCTTTTCGCACCGTCAGGTGACGAGTGCGCTGTCAGGGCATATATTGTTGAAAATCTGCCCGAATATGCAGAATATAAAGTAGACCCACTCGGTAGTCTTTTGGTCACCGTAAACGGGTTAAAAAAAGCCAATAACAGTGTTATGCTTGACGCGCATATGGACGAGGTCGGCATTATTGTCAGCGGAATTACGCCAAACGGATTTTTGCGTTTTAAAACCGTCGGCGGTATCGATACCGCTGTTTTGATTGCACGAAAGGTGCGTTTTTTGAATGGCACAATCGGCGTTATTTGCGTAAAGCCCGTACATCTTTTAGATGATAACGAACGCGACACCTTGCCCGATGCCGAGAACCTGTATATTGATATCGGCGCGAAAGATGCATCAGAGGCTAACAAGCTTGTTAAAGCAGGGGATACAGCCACTTTCGACACACCATTTTGCGTTAATGATGACGGAATTATCACAGCAAAAGCCCTTGATGATCGTGCAGGCTGTGCTGTGCTTTTGACTTTGATAAATTCATTTAATGATTTTTCCTATACCGTAAGCTTTACCGTTCAAGAGGAGGTTGGCTTGCGTGGTGCAAAAACCGCCGCATATGCCATAAATCCCGATTTTGCCGTGGTTGTCGAGTCAACTACCGCCGCAGATATTGACGGCGTTGCCGCCGAAAGGCGAGTTTGCTCGGTGTCAAACGGTGCGGTTATTTCATATATGGACTCTGCAACCTTTTACAGCAAAAAGCTGTTTGCACTTACAAATGCTGTTGCTGAAAACAGCGGTATAAAGCATCAGGTAAAGCAGCTTCCGACAGGCGGTAACAATGCAGGTGCAATACATCTTTCACGGTGCGGTGTTCCGACTGTTTCACTGTCCGTTCCTTGCAGATATATTCATTCGCCGTCGTCGGTCGCGGATATAGAGGATATAGCAGAGGTCTACCGACTTGCACTTGAAATGCTTAAGACCCTCGCTTTTTTACCTAAAAATGATTAAGCAGGTTTTTGATTTATCCGATTTTAAGCATTGCGATGCAACGACGGTTAAAATTCGTTCGTTAGCAGTTGCATACGGCTTTCGCTACACCTTTTGCACATTTTGGTTGCAATATGACGGCGCTGTTGCAACTGCCGCAATTTGTAAATTTTACGGTGCCGTTACGATAGGTGCTGCCACTGGCGCTGATATTGCCGAAATTGCCGATTTTCTTTCTGTAATCGGATTTTCCGAGGTCACTGCACCGTTCGTGCCGCAAATAGGCGATAAGCTTTGCACAAAGCAGGCATTTGCTATGAGCCTTAGTGCCGAATTGCCGAATTGCGAACAGCCTGATTTTGCAAAATTTAAATCAGCTTACGAAATTTTTTCCTCCTCCGACAGCTCTGCTGTTACAGTAGGTGGCTTTGATGAATGGTATACTGATGTGTCACATCGTGTCCGTCACGGTGCGGCACAGCTCTATTGTAACGAAAATTCTACCGCAATAGTGCTATTAGACGGTGAAAATTATTTTTTAAACGGCATTGCGGTAAATCGTGAAAAGCAGGGCAGAGGACTCGGCAAACAAATGCTTGAAACCTTTATGGGCGACAGCGGAATTATGTATACGCTTTGCTTTGAGTCGGAATATGAGTTTTACAAAAAATGCGGTTTTTGTGACTGCGGAAGATATTTTTACAGTGTTTTATGTTTGGAGAGTTGAATATGTGTGATTTTTTCGGTTTTGATGACAAGCTTTCGGCGGCGGATTTAAAGGCAGTTGCCGATTGTCAAAAGCAATTTAAAGAAATTGCCGACCTTACTTTTTATAATCAGCAAAAGGTTTTGTCAGCTTTTATTAAGCACGGTGTAAGCGAGTCGCATTTCGCCGCTTCGACAGGCTACGGCTACGGTGACCGCGGCAGAGATGTTTTGGAAGAAGTTTTTGCCGATTGTGTCGGTGCAGAGGACGCGCTTATTCGTCATAACTTTGTTTCGGGAACTCACACTCTAACCGTCGGTCTTTTCGGCATACTTCGCCCTGCCGATAAAATGCTTTGCGTAACAGGCAGACCGTATGACACGCTTATCGGCGTACTCGGTATAGATGAACCCGTCGACGGTTCTTTAAAGGATTTCGGTGTTGAGTATGCAGAGGTAGCCCTTAAAAACGGCAAGCCAGATATGCCCGCAATTGCCGACGAGCTTCGCCGCGAGAAATACCGTATGGTTTATATTCAGCGTTCTCGCGGTTATTCATTACGCCCGTCGTTAAGCGTTGCTGAAATCGGCGATATTGTTGCACTTGTCCGCAAAATCAGCCCTGAAAGCGTTGTTTTTGTCGATAACTGCTACGGCGAATTTACCGAAAGGCAAGAGCCGTGTGCAGTTGATGCCGATATTATCGCAGGCTCGCTTATTAAAAATCCCGGTGGCGGCATTGCACCTACTGGCGGTTATATTGCAGGCAAGCGTAAATATGTTGAAATGTGCGCAAATCGCCTTACTTGCCCAGGTGTCGGCAGAGAAATCGGCTGTACTCTCGGCCATAATCGCGAGCTGTATATGGGACTTTTTGCCGCACCGCATACCGTCGGCGAGGCTCTTAAAACCGCGGTATATACCGCAACACTTTTTAAATCGTTCGGCTATTCCGTAACACCCGAGCCCGACGAAACGCGCCACGATATTATTCAGGCTGTATGCCTTGAAAACGAAAAAGCCCTTATTGCATTTTGTCAAGGCTTGCAAAACGGGTCGCCTGTTGACTCCTTTGCAACACCCGAACCTTGGGATATGCCGGGCTATGACAGTCAGGTAATTATGGCGGCAGGCAC
>CAZIEH010000104.1:0-5152 GCA_964538695.1 uncultured Eubacterium sp.
TAATGTTAATAGAAATGCTATCCATTTTTTCATAATCTTTTACCTCGCTTATGTACTATCATTTTTGTGGGTGATGTAATTTCGGACAAGACTGCCCAAATGCAAACAAAAAAGCGCCTACCGAAGTAGGCGCAAAAAGCACAAACTCCGATAGTCGCGAAACCAATTCAATATACCAAGCGTTTAGCCGAATATGTTGACGGAACTTGTGTTTTTATCAAATTCACAACATAAATCAGCGCGCTCAAAAAGCAGTACCCTTTAAGCTGTACGCTTGCTTAAAATATATTCAATTGGTTTCGCAAGAATATTTTACCATATTATATACATATTTTCAAGTATTTGCAAAAATCCCCCGAAAATAAATTTCGGAGGATTTTCAGACTATCGATAACAAATATTTATTTTATTTTTCAATGCTTGCTTTAAAAACAAAAACGCGAAAACATCTGTTAAAGCCTCGGCTATGGGAAATGTCCACCACAGGGTACTTAAAACATCATCTCGCGCGGCGAAGAAAATCGCCAACGGAAAGACGAAAACAACAAGCCGCAACAGCGAAAGAATAAGCGGTTTTACGGCATAGCCGAGTGCTTGCAGCACGCCCTGAACGGCGACGGTAAAGCCCATAAACATAAAGCCGATGCTTGCTATGCGTGTGGCTTTTGCGCAGACCTCGACAAGTGCCGCAGATGAGCCGCCCGAAAGGCAAAAAAGCATAGAAAGCGGCTTTGCGATAATTTCGAAAATAACGGTAATTACAAGCATTGTTACAAGCGTATCCACTATACCGAACTTCACACAGTCGACTGAGCGCGCACGGCTTTTCATACCGTAATTAAATGCAAGTATTGTTATAATGGTGTTGGAAAGTCCAAAGGCGGAAAACAGTGCGATTTGTTGAATTTTGTAATAAATACCGAACGACCCGACCAAGATTGCCGAATCGACACTCGCAGTGCCGAGAATGGCATTCATACCTGCCATCATAACCGAAAGCAGTGCCTGCATAACAGCCGCAGATGCGCCGATTTTATAAATACCGCCGATTACCGACCAACTTGGTTTAATGTATTTTGGACTGCCACCGATTTCGTCGTTTTTAAAATAGTGAAAGCCCATTGCCACAAACAGCGACACAAATTGACCTATTACCGTTGCCCACGCCGCGCCTGCGACACCCATTTTCAGCGGAAATATAAACACATAGTCCAAAACGATATTGGTAACCGCGCCCGATATTTGCGAAATAGTGGAATAAAGCGTTTTGCCCGTTGCCTGCAAAAATCTTTCGTAAATAGTATAACCGATTGACCCAAGCGAAAGGCAGGTGCAAATTCTTAAATACCTTGTTCCCATTTCGGCAACACGACTGTCCGTCGTAAACGCATTTATAAAATCGTCGGCAAAAAACAGACCGAAAATCAAAAAGACGGCATATATCACAAGCGACAAAAATATACCGTTACCTGCGACCGTATTGACCTTTTCAGTATTCTTTTCGCCCAGAGTTTTTGACAACAGCGCATTTAGCCCCACACCGGTGCCGACACCGATTGCTATAATCATAATTTGCACCGGGAACGCTATTGTAAGTGCCTCATTCGCAAGCACACCTACATCAGCGATATTTGCAACGAAAATGCTGTCAACAACATTGTAAAGTGCCTGCAACACCATTGATACAATCATCGGCAGTCCCATTTTCCAAAACAGCCTTTTCAGCGGCTCTACCGCCATTTTATTTTGCTTAACTTCTTTCATAAAAACCTCCACAAAAAAATAAAATGCGCAAGCCCAACCGGACTTACGCATTTCTGCTACTCGTTAATATTATTTTAACACGATTTTTTAAAAATTTCAAGCCTTTTTCAAATCATTCGGTAGTTTTTCTCCGCGCAAGTTTGCGCGCGCCGAGCGCAGATGCTCTGGTATTTCGTTAATCGACATATTTCGCGGCACATCAGTGGTGCCGTTTTCTTTCGCTGTGGTATAATACCATTCCTTGAATTGAAGGACTGTCAAAATATCTTCAAGCTGTGCAATTTGCTTTTCAACCTCTTTACGCTGCTTGATAATTAGCTTTAATCTCGGTTCGATAGTTTCGTCGCCCATCATTGCCATTTGCACAAACTTCTTAATATCCGCAAGCTGCATACCTGTCTTTTTAAGACACAGTATTATCTGCAACCACTCGTAATCGCTTTCTTTAAACACACGCGCGCCACCGTCAGTGCGTTCTACAAACGGCAACAGTCCCGCCTTTTCATAATATCTAAGTGTTGACGGTGCAACGCCTATTCGTTTTGCCATTTCCCCTACGGTATAATTCATAAAAAACACACTCCTCAACAAAAAACGCTTGACTTAAAGTCGACTTTAACCTGTATAATAACATTGTAGATTATATCATCTATAAATTTTGTTTTCAAGTGGAGATGATTTTAATGGATTACACAACCTTGTACAACGGTGTGAAGATGCCGATGCTTGGATACGGCGTTTATCAGGTTTCGAAAGAGGAATGTGAACGCTGTGTAAGCGATGCACTGAAAGTCGGCTACCGTTCGATTGACACGGCGCAGTCGTATTTCAACGAGGCTGAGGTTGGCAATGCTATTGCAAAAAGCGGAATTGCGCGAGAAGAGCTTTTCATTACCACCAAGGTGTGGATTGAGCATTACGGCTATGAAAGCACGCTAGCCGCCGTAAACGAATCGATGAAAAAGCTTAAAACCGACTATTTGGATTTATGCCTTTTGCACCAGCCCTTTGGTGATGTATACGGCGCATACCGCGCTTTAGAGGAGCTTTATGAGCAAGGAAAGCTGCGCGCAATAGGTATTTCGAACTTTTACCCCGACAGAATGGTGGATATTGCAACCTTTGCGCGAATTAAGCCGATGATTAACCAAATTGAAATACACCCGTTTCATATGCAAAACGAAAGCAAGCTGTGGCACGATAAATACGGCATTAAGCTTGAGGCTTGGGCGCCCTTCGGCGAGGGTAGAAACGGTATGTTCGAAAACGAGGCTTTAAAGCAAATTGCCCAAAAGCACAAAAAAACCGTGGCGCAAATAATACTGCGTTGGCACCTGCAACGAGGAATTATAACCATACCGAAAACAACACATATTGAGAGAATGAAAGAAAATTTCAGTGTGTTTGATTTTTCTCTCGACGACAGCGATATGCAGTGTATCGCCGCGCTTGACCAAAAGAAAAGCGCTTTCTTTTCGCACACCGACCCCGAGATGGTGGAATGGTTTGCGCAGATGGTTGAAAAGCGCAAAAATATGAAATAAAATTTAAAGGATGGTGATATTATGGCAGAAAATATTTTAATTCTATCGGGCAGTCCGCGCAAAAACGGTAATTCCGACATACTATGCGACGAGTTTGCAAAAGGTGCGCGCGAGGCAGGTCACAATGTTGAAAAATTGCGTGTTGCCGAAAAGAATATAGGCTACTGTCGCGCGTGCTATGCTTGCAGAGATACAGGCGTTTGCGCAATTAAAGACGATATGGCAGAGCTTTTGCAGAAAATTATCGATTGTGATGTTCTTGTTATGGCAAGCCCCGTTTATTTTTACTCTATCGATGCACAGCTAAAGGCGGTTATCGACCGCACCGTCGCAAGGTGGACAGAGGTTAAAAACAAAAAGCTTTACTACATAGTAACCGCGGCAGACGGCGAAACAGAAGCCGCCGAAACCACATTAGCCTGTTTCAGGGGCTATGCCGACTGTATAGACGGTGCAAAAGAAATGGGTGTAATTTACGGTATGGGCGTTTACGAAAAAGGCGAAGTAAAAGACACCAAAGCAATAAACGCCGCGTACGAAATGGGAAAAAGCGTATAAGTAAGTAATAAAAAATAAAAGTCCCTAATCGGCAATCCGTAACGAGTTGTGCGAATTAAATATTAGGGACTTTTATTTTTTTACTTTAAGCCTTTGTAAAATGTAATGGCGTTTTCTATATCCGTATTATCGGGGTGATTTTTTGCAATACCGCCTATCAGCTTAAACGGGCCGAAGGTGTTGTATCCAAGACAGCCGTACTCGCCCAAAATTTCGGCACCGTGTTCGGCTACAGCCGCCGAAATTGCGCCTGTATACCCTGCCTTTTCCACACCGCAGGTATAAACAAAAAAGGTTTTCTTTCCGTTCGGCATATGCTCTTTTGCGTATTTAATTACGGACTTATGAAATTTTGAGTAATAAATACCCGAGGCAAAGCCTATGCAGTCAAAATCACTTAAATCCACCGTCGCACCGTCTGAAACATTTACCAAAGCCGCGCCGTCGATTTGTGCCATTGCCTCGACAAGCTTTTTTGTGTTTTCGTGGTGCTTTGAATAATAAACTATTGCTGTTTTCACAATTATTCCTCCTTGACAAATATCGGTATAAAAATTATACTTAATTACAGAAAAACTTTCAAGTACGCAGTTTATTCTTACCAAGTACATTTTTTCGTACCACGGAGGCTTAAAATGAAAAAGGAACAAACAGCAGAAGAATATCTTAAAAAAATAATGTCATCGACAATACAGAATGACTGCCCCGTACACCGCACACTTGAAATACTAAGTGGCAAATGGCGCACACACATTATTTATGAATTGTGCAAGCACAGCTCTATGCGTTTCGGCGAGCTGAAAAAAGCCTATCCGCACATAACAAACACTATGCTTACAAGCACCTTGCGCGATTTAGAAAAAATAGGCATAATAAATCGTGTGCAGTATAACGAAATACCGCCCCGTGTCGAATATTCGCTTACCGAAAAGGGCAAGGCTTTACTTCCCGTATTTTTCGAAATATCAAAATGGGGCGAAAACAATCTATAATACTGTTTGATTTTATGTTTGGAGATGCTTTTTATGTGGTTTGTGTTTGCACTGCTTTCAGCAATTTTTGCGGCGCTTACATCTATACTTGCAAAAGTGGGTATAGACGGCGTTAATTCGACACTTGCAACCGCCATACGGACTGTGGTTGTAATATTTATGTCGTGGGGTATGGTGTTTTTGACCAATGCGCAAAGCGGTATTTTTGCGATAAGTAAAAAAAGCTGGATTTTTTTAATACTTTCCGGCTTGGCTACGGGTGCATCGTGGCTGTGCTATTACAAGGCTTTACAG
>CAZIEH010000105.1:0-5131 GCA_964538695.1 uncultured Eubacterium sp.
ATTTAACAGTATCGGTTGTTGACAATAATAGGGGTTGGTGCTAAAATACTTAATGCGTTAATTATTAACAAGTTAACTTTTTTTACGGGGAGTGATTATGTGCAACAAGAGGTATCTCTTGCAAGCCGTGCGGCGCATAGCTTTATTCTTGTCGACCGTACCCACCACAAGGTGGTTGACAGGTATATCGGCGAAATAGGACTTCACCGCAGCGAGCATATGCTGCTTATGGAGCTTTCGAAAAGCAACGGTGCCGAGTCGCAAAAACTGCTTGCACAGCGGCTTAGAATAAGTCCGTGCGCGCTTTCGGTAAGAATAAAAAAGCTTGAAAGCGACGGGTATATCGAGCGCGGCAGGTGTGATGATAATCGTATAAAAAACATTGCCATAACCGCGCGCGGTCAAGAGGTTGTCAAGCACAGCCGCGAAATGTTCGCCAAGGTGGATAACGCAATGGTTTCGGGGTTAAGCGAGGAGGAGCTTTTACGATTTATGGATATCCTTGAAAAAATGAATCGCAACCTAAACACGCTTTATACCGAGAACGGTGATTTGTAAGGGGGATTTTATGAACACGAAAATGAAATGGTCAAAGTATATTAAGCCGTACATTCCGTACTTTATACTGGGACCCATTTGTATGATTGTAGAGGTTTTGGGCGAGGTGCTTATGCCGAAGTTTTTGGCACTTATCGTCGACTACGGTGTCGGCGAGGCGGATATTTCCACAGCACCGTCGATTGTGCGTTGGATTTATTCGATTACAGATGCACCCTGGTATGTCGTGGCGATAATGGTATCTATGATTTTCACCGCGATCTTAATGATGCTTAGCGGCGTCGGCGGTGTATATTTCGCGTCCAAGGCTTCCGTAAACTTTGCCGCCGATTTGCGCTCCGATGTATATACGAAAATCCAGTCGTACTCGTTCGCTAATATCGACAAATTTTCGGCAGGCTCGCTTGTAACAAGGCTTACCAACGATGTTACACAAATGCAAAACTTCATAAATATGCTTATGCGTATGTGTCTGCGTGCGCCCGGAATGATGATTGGTGCGCTTATTATGGCAATTGTGCTTAATCCGCGCCTTACGCTTATTCTTGCGGTAACAATGCCGTTGCTTTTGTGCTGTCTTGGCTTTTTGGTTTCAAAGGGCTTTCCGCGTTTCGGCAAAATGCAGACCAAAATAGATGCACTTAACTCAACCGTTCAGGAAAGCGTTACCAATGTTCGTGTTGTAAAATCGTTTGTTCGTGAAGATACCGAAACCGTAAAATTCGGTACCGCAAACGAGAATTTGAAAAGGTCGGGTCTTGCCGCTATGGGCGTTATGATTTTCATAAATCCCGTTATGAACTTCTTTATGAACCTTACCACAATTGCCGTGCTTTGGTTCGGCGGTGATATGGTAATGAACTCTTCAATGACCACCGGTGACCTTATTGCTTTTGTAACATATATCACACAAATACTGTCGTCGCTTATGATGGTTACAATGATGTTCATTATGTTCTCTCGTGCGCTTGCATCGGCAAAGCGTATTCGTGAGGTTATGGAGGAGCACCCCGATGTCAACGATGAAAATCTTGATGCCGAGGCTTGCGAAAGAGTTGTCGAAAAAGGCGATATTGAGTTCAGCAATGTTACCTTCAGATACTACAAAAACAGCCCCGATGCCGTGCTTAAAAACATCAATTTAAAAATTCCGCACGGCTCTACCGTCGGTATAATCGGTTCAACTGGCTGCGGTAAAACAACACTTGTTTCGCTGTTGCCGCGTCTTTACGATGCCGACGAGGGTACTGTGCTTGTTGACGGTGTTCCCGTTAAGGAGTACAGCCTGCACAACCTGCGCGAGGGTGTGGGTATGGTACTGCAAAAGAATGTACTGTTCTCGGGCTCTATTGAAGAAAACCTGCGTTGGGGCGACCGCAATGCAAGTGATGAGGAAATAAGGGCGGCGGCTGAAACCGCACAGGCTGACAAATTTGTGCGCGATTTCAAAAACGGCTATGAAACCGATTTAGGTCAAGGCGGCAGTAATGTTTCGGGCGGTCAAAAACAAAGGCTTTGTATTGCACGTGCGTTGCTGAAAAAGCCGAAAATTTTAATTCTCGACGACTCTACAAGCGCGGTAGATACCGCGACAGAGGCGCAAATTCGCAAGGCATTTAAAAACGAGCTTGCCGATTCGACAAAAATTATAATCGCACAGCGTATATCGTCGGTAAAGGATGCCGATATGATAGTCGTAATGGACGACGGCGCGGTTACAGGCGTCGGCACACACGACGAGCTTATGAATAATAATGAGGAATACAGGGAAATTTATTATTCGCAAAACGAGAAAGAGGAGGCGAGATAACAGTGGCAAGAAGTCTTGAGGCTTTACAAAGGCAATATGCAAAGGCGGCACCCGCCAAAAAGGGTATGCCTATGGGCAGGGGACCGCGCGGCGGTCACGGTATGCAAAAGGGCAAGCCGAAAAATATTAAGCAGACGGTCGGTCGAATGTTATCATATGTCGCCGAATATAAAGTACAACTTATAGCGGTTGCGATAAGTATGCTGTTAAGCAGTGCTTCATCACTTGCGGGCGCGGCAATGCTGAGACCGATAATAAACCATATTGCCGACAGCGATACCGCCGTGGGTGAAAGAGTAACTTACCTTGTAACAATGCTTGCGGTGCTTGCCGCCGTTTATGCGGTGGGCATTGTCGGACAATATCTGCAAAACAGGCTTATGCTGCATGTTTCGCAAAATGCATCGCAAAAAATAAGAAACGATTTGTTTTGCAAATTGCAAAAACTGCCTGTACGCTATTTCGACGAAAACCCAACAGGCGAAACTATGAGTCGCTTTACAAACGATGTCGATAATATTGATATGATGCTTAACAACTCTCTTGTCAGTGTCGTTTCGGGTGCAATAACACTTGTAAGCACGCTTGTTATGATGCTTGTCATAAACCCGTGGCTGTCGCTTATAACCGTTGCATTTATTCCCGTTTACCTTTGGGGCGGTATGGCAATCGCAAAACGCTCCGGTAAATATTACGGCGGTCAGCAGTCGGCGCTCGGCGCGGTCAACGGTTATATCGAGGAAAGCGTTACGGGTCAAAAGGTGGTTAAGGTTTTTAACCACGAGGATGTATGTATAGATGAGTTTAATACACTCAACGACGACCTGCGTGTTAAGCAGTTTAAAGCGCAATTTTACGGCGGCGTTATGGGTCCCATTATGGGTAACACCTCGCAAATAAGCTATGCCGTAACCGCGGGTGTCGGCGGTCTTTTGTGCCTGCTTGGTAAATTTGATGTCGGCGGTCTTTCGGTTTTCGTAAACTTTTCGCGACAGTTCTCAATGCCTATAAATATGCTGTCGCAACAAACCTCTACAATAATGGCGGCTCTCGCCGGTGCAGAGCGCGTGTTCAAAATTATAGATATGCCGCCCGAAGCACCCGACAGTGAAAATGCGGTGGATATGCCCGATATGCAGGGTATGATAAAGCTTGAAAATGTTACCTTCGGCTATAACCCCGATAAGGTTATTTTGAAAAACATTTCGCTTTATGCAAAGCCCGGTCAAAAAATCGCCTTTGTAGGCTCTACGGGTGCGGGCAAAACCACGGTTACAAATCTGCTTAACCGTTTTTACGATATCGACAGCGGCACTATAACAATCGACGGTGTTGATATAAAGGATATTAAGCGTGATGTACTGCGCAAAAACATTGCAATGGTTTTGCAGGATACGCACCTGTTTACGGGTACTATAATGGAAAATATCCGTTACGGCAGACCCGATGCCACTGATGACGAGGTTATCGAGGCGGCAAAAACCGCAAGTGCGCACAGTTTTATAATGCGCCTTGAAAACGGCTATGATACCGTTATAACGGGCGACGGTGCAAATCTTTCGCAGGGTCAACGACAGCTGCTTAATATTGCCCGTGCCGCGGTTTCTAAGGCGCCCATACTTGTTCTTGACGAGGCGACAAGCTCGGTTGATACAAGAACCGAAAGACACATTGAACACGGTATGGATAGGCTTATGAAAAACCGCACCACTTTTATGATTGCCCACAGATTGTCTACCGTTCGCAATGCAAATGCCATAATGGTTTTAGAGCAGGGCGAGATTATAGAACGCGGCAATCATGATGAACTGCTTGCGCAAAAGGGCAGATATTATGAGCTTTACACAGGCAAAAAAGAGCTTGATTAAAATTATGACAGATGAGTAAAGCTGTATAACAAAAGGGCTTTTGCAGGTATTGCTGTAAAAGCCCTTTTAAAATCGAAAATATGTATCAGTGGTCGTGCTTTTTTGCAAAGTACGACCACAGTTTTTTTACGGCATTACCTTTTGCAACGGGCGTGCCGTATTCTTCGGCATATTTTGCGGCAACCTCGTTTTTTGTAAATTCATCGCAAAGCTCCTTTGCGGCGTACAGCTCGCGCGATGAGCCGATGCAGTATGCCACAAGGCGATATTTGTTTTCAAGGGTGTAGATATCGCTTTTCAAAACCGCATCACAGCGGCTTAACAGCTCTGTCGCGGCAATAAGGCTTTCCGCATCGCAAAAATCGTATATAAAATACTTAAATATTTTTTTGTGCGGTCGCGCCTTTAAATTGATAGGAAGTGCCGTGAAGTAGAAAATTCCGCCGCCGCAAAATGGGTACGCCTCTATAAACAGTCTGTGTGCCTTCGTGCAAATTCCCGCTTTTTGCGCCGCAAGGCGAAATACCGCTTGCAGTAAATATCGTGTATCCTCCTCATCACAGTCAAGCCTTTGCATATCCAGCCCAAGTTGTTTTATATCGTCAGCCGACAGTATAACCTTAATACGCCCGTTTTGCTCGCCCGAAACTTTCATTAAAAAGCACCCCTTTCAAGGACTATATACCATTATATTACGGTATCGCTTGTCTTGTGAAAGGGAATTGGAATGTTTAATAATCGCATTTTGTAAGCTGCTGCTCTATTAACAGCAGTCGGTTGTATTTTGCCGTTCGTTCGCCGCGGCAGGGGGCGCCTGTTTTTATTTGTCCTGCGTTGACCGCCACCGCAAGGTCGGCTATAAAGGTGTCCTCGGTTTCGCCCGAACGGTGTGAGA
>CAZIEH010000106.1:0-5118 GCA_964538695.1 uncultured Eubacterium sp.
CTTTGCCGCATCTTTTTGCCTTTTGAAAGCTTTTCGTTCGTCGAAACAGACGGCGAAAACAGCGATATTTCGATTATCGGCAGTGGCGACAAGCTTGAAGCTTCGGTAACGCTCGGCAGTAAGACAGCCACACTTTGCGACAGTGCGGATTTTTCGGACGAAAAGGAAACACAGCTGAAAACCGCGGTGCTTGTTTACGATTGCTTTGTAAAAATTACGGGCTATTCCTCGCCTTGGGGCATACTTACGGGTATTCGCCCCGCAAGGCTTTATTCGCAAACGGTGGAAAGAATAGGTAAAGCCGATGCAGACAGCCTGTTTTTAAATGACTTTTCGGTTTCACCCGAAAAGCTTAATCTGTGCAAGGCGGCACTTGGCGGCGAAAGAGAGATTATTTCGCTTTCCGAGGAAAAATCTTTCAGTCTTTATGTCGGTATACCCTTTTGCCCAAGCAGATGCTCGTACTGCTCGTTCGTTTCACATTCAATCGAGCAGGCGCAAAAGCTTATACCCGAATATGTGCGGTTGCTTTGCCGCGAAATAGAGGAAACGGGAAAAATCGCGAGGCGGCTTTCACTGAAGCTTGAAACCGTTTATATCGGCGGCGGTACACCCACAACGCTTTCGGCACAACAGCTTGCCGAGGTTATGGCGGTAATAAACCGTTCTTTCGATATGTCAACCTGTCGCGAATATACTGTCGAGGCCGGCAGACCCGATACTATTACCGCCGACAAGCTTTTCAGCATAAAGCAGGGCGGTGCAACAAGAATAAGTGTTAATCCGCAAACTATGAATGATGCGGTGCTGAAAGCTATCGGCAGACGCCATTCGGCAGAGCAAGCTGTTAAGGCGTTTGAAATGTCACGCAAGTCGGGCTTTGATAATATAAATATGGATTTAATTGCAGGCTTGCCCGACGACACGCCAGAAAGCTTTGAAAACAGCGTGCGCACCCTGTTGACACTGAATCCCGAAAGCATAACGGTGCATACACTGTGCCTTAAACGCTCGGCAAAGCTTTCATCGGGGGATTACGCCGCGGTGCTTGCAAGAGGTAGCGAGGCGGCTGAAATGCTTAAAACAGGTAGTGCGCTACTTGAAAAATCCGATTTTTTGCCGTATTATATGTACAGACAAAGCAAAATGGTGGGTAACCTTGAAAATGTAGGATACGCGAAAAAGGGGTACGAGGGACTTTACAATGTTTACATTATGGATGAAACCCACACCATACTTGCTTGCGGCGGCTCAGCCGTAACAAAGCTAAGAAAATACGGCGAAAATGTTATCGAAAGGATTTATAATTTTAAATATCCTTACGAATATATTTCAAAGTTCGACGAACAGCTTGAACGAAAGAGGCGTATACTTTCGTTTTACGGCGAATAAACGGCTATCTAACCGCATATGCGGTGATAAATAAACAGTAAAGGGAGTAATATTATGGGAGTATTTGAAGACACCATCACAAAAGCACGCGAAATAATCGGCGAAACCGGCAGAGCAACGGGCGAGCTTATCGAGGTTCAAAAGCTGAAGTTTTCGGCATCGTCGCTTAAATCGGCGATACGCAAGAATTACGAGCTTTTGGGTCAGTATACCTACCTTTCGGTAGTAAATGATGAGGATAACGCCACAGCGGTTGAGGAGCTTGTTTCGGAAATTACCGAGCAGAAACAACAGTTAAAACAGCTGGAAAAGAAAATTGCCGACTGCAAGGGCAAGGTTGTTTGCAGCTGCGGCTGTGTAAATTCCGAAAATGCATCGTATTGCAGTGGTTGCGGTAAGGAGTTATAAGTATGAAAATAGGCTGGATTATAGCCGATAGGGACGAGTATGTTCCCGTTAGAAAATTGTGCGAGGAGCTTTGCGGCACTCGCCGCGATATAAACGGACTTGAGGGGCATTGCTTTACGCTGAAAACCGCGAACGGCACCGCTACCGTGCAGTCGGTTTTGTGCGGTATAGGCAAGGTGAACGCCGCTTCCGCCGCCGCTTTTTTGGTTGGCGACGGTGCCGAGGTGCTTTTCGGTTTCGGTCTTTCGGGCGGTATGTCGGGTGTTGCACGCGGCGAGGTTGTTGCCGCAACTACCCTGTGCGAGCATGATTTTGATTTAACGGGTTGCGGCTATTCAATTGGTGAAAAGCCTAATCAGCAATATATCTACAATGCTTCCGACGAGTGGAACAAGCGTTTTAAAGCGGCTTACCCCACACTTAAAACGGGTGCTGTTGTCAGCGGCGACTGCTTTGTAAGTGACGACGGTATTCGCAAAAGCTTGGTAGATACCTTCGGCGCGGTTGCGTGTGATATGGAGTCGGCGGCAGAGGCATATGTCGCCTATCGTTGCGGTGTTCCGTATGCCGCGTTACGCCTAATTTCAGACGATGCAGGTGACGATGCGGTTTCGCTTTATCGTGAGGTAAATGCCGCGTCACCCGACACCCTCGTTGATATCGTGTGCAAGGCCATCGCACTTGCGTAAAACGGGTGTGTGCTTCTTAAATTGCATACGGCGCATATATTTCACAAAATATTGTACAAATTAAACAAATTGAGGCGTGATTTTTCGTTGTTTAAACTGAAAATTTGCGGTAGTACTTGCATTTTTTGCGATTTTGTGATACAAATATATGTGTCCAATTGCGACGACCTGTTTTTGACGGTTGCCGCTTTGTGGAGATAACCCAAAAAAACAGCACCTAACGGGTACTGTAATTATTTTAGGAGGATACGAAAATGAACAAGAGTGAGTTCGTAGCAGCGGTTGCAGAGAAAGCCGCAATCAGCAAAAAGGATGCCGAAAAGGCAGTTGCAGCATTCATCGATACCGTTACCGAAGAGCTTAAGAAAGGCAACAAAATCCAGATGGTAGGCTTCGGTACATTCGAGGTTAAGGATCGTCCCGCAAGAACCGGCAGAAATCCGCAGACTAAAGAGACTATCCAGATCCCTGCTTCTAAGGCTCCGGCTTTCAAGGCAGGCAAAGGCTTTAAAGACGCTATTAAATAATTTAAGCCGTTTTAACCGTCCCTGCGATTACCGTCGGGACGGTTTTATTTTGTTTGGAGATTGTTTTATGAGACTTGATAAATATTTAAAAATTTCACGCATTATAAAGCGCCGCACCGTTGCAAACGATGCCTGTGATGCAGGCAGGGTAACCGTAAACGGCACAACCGCGCGTGCATCCTACGCCGTAAAAGAGGGCGATATTATCGAAATATCTTTCGGTACACACACCGTGCGTGCCGAGGTGCTTGCCGTAAACGAATACGCAAAAAAAGACGAGGCGGGCAATATGTACAGAATTATAGATTGACGCGCTTACAAGCATAAAAAAACGCACGCCCGAATATATATTTTTCGGGAGTGTGATTTTTTATGTCAACAGGTGTAACGGCGATTAAAAGACCGCAAAATCTGTTTTTAGAGGACGGTTGCAGACTAACCGTAAGCGGCGTTGCCGAGGTTGCGGAATTTGATGAACAGGCAATAAGCCTGCAAACCGATCGCGGACGGCTTGAAATTCGCGGTATCGGTATGCGCATAACCGCCTTTGACACAGCGACGGGTGATATATCGGTCGACGGCGATATAACCGCAATGGTTTACCTCGGCGAGCAACGCAGGCAAGGCTTTTTGAAAAGCTTGTTTAGGTGACGGTATGCGCCTTGATTTCAGTAATTTACAGCAGGTGGAAACCTTTGCGGCGGCGGTGTGTCTTGGGGCGGCATTTTTTCTGCTTTACTGCACCGTCTGCTTTTTTATTCACCCGAAAAATCCCGTTTTGCTTTTCTTTCGCGATGTTTTCTGTTTTTCGGCGGCAGGGGTTATGTCTTTTTTCTTCTTTCTGCTTTACTGCAAGGGCGTGTTGCGGTTTTATGTCTTTGCGGGCGAAATTGTCGGTGTAATTGCGGCACGCTTTACAATAGCCGTGCCGTACAGATTTTTGTTGCGTGTTGTTTTGAAATTTACAAGGTTTCTTGCATACCGTGTTATATCACCCGCGATTTCGGTTGCACAATATAACATAACACGATTTTTGTCGGGTGTGAAAAATCGCTTTAAAAACTTGTTTTTTATTTTGTATTTGCGCACAAGGGGCAAAAAAAGCGACACCGACACAGCAGATTGCGTAAAAAAGACAAAAAAGTTCGGTAAAAAATCAAAAAAACATAAAAAAGCACTTGAAAGATACACCTAAAATGTTGTATAATTGCAGATGAATTAAAAAACAGAGGATTGTTGTATGAAAAGCTATTTGTTCAGAATTGCGCTTTTGATATTTGCGGTGTATCTGGTTGCAAATTGCGTTAAGTTGCAAGTCGAGCTTGTCAACGAAAAGCAGACTTTAAAAGAGCGACAGCAACAAAATTCCGAAATGCAGCTTGAGATTGAGCGCCTTTCAAATTTAATCGAAAACGGCGATGATGCCGATTTTATAGAGGATGCCGCGCGTGAGCGCTTGGGCTTTGTTTTTCCCGAAGAAGAAGTGTATAAAAGCGTTACGGGTAATTAACCGTAGCTATTAAGGAGGATAACTTCAGTATATGCAGTTAGTTGTTGGCGACATTGTTGAGGGTAAGGTAACGGGTATAACCAATTTCGGTGTTTTTGTCGATATCGGCGAAAACAAAACGGGTATGGTACATATTTCCGAGGTTGCCCAAACATATGTCAATCAAATCAGTGATTTTGTTAAGCAGGGCGATACCGTTAAGGTTAAGGTTCTTTCGGTGTCCGAAGACGGCAAGATAAGCCTTTCTATAAAGCGCGCACAGGAGCCTGTCAAGCGCGAGCGCCGTCCGCGCAACACTCCGCAGGACAACAAGCCAGATATGTCGTATGTCTGGACATCGAAAAAAAGCGAGCCGGCAAGCTTCGAGGATATGATGAACAGGTTTAAGCAGACAAGTGATGAAAAATTTTCCGACTTAAAGCGCAAAAATTTCGAAACCAAGCGTCCGCGCCGCGGCTCGGGCGACGGTTTTTAAGTCGAGCCTGCTGAACGAAATATAAGTTGTAAAACCGGTAACGCCATGCTTTTTGTGTTGCCGGTTTTGTTTTGATACGGGGGATTTTTATGCGCAGAGATGTTGATACAGCACTTA
>CAZIEH010000107.1:0-5063 GCA_964538695.1 uncultured Eubacterium sp.
CGGTATGGAACAACACGCCGTGCTCGTGGCAAACCGCGCCGATTTCGGCGATAGGCTGTATTGTACCGATTTCGTTGTTTGCATACATAACCGACACAAGACCGGTATCCTCGCGCAGAGCTGCTTTAAGCTCGTCCACGCGTACAATACCGTCGGAATGAACATCAAGCAAGGTTACCTCAAAGCCCTCTTTTTTAAGAGCCTCTAAAGTATGCAAAACCGCGTGATGCTCGAAAGCGGTGGAAATTATGTGGTTTTTGCCCTTCTTGCGCATAAGTTTGGCAACACCTTTGATTGCCCAGTTGTCGGCTTCACTGCCGCCTGCGGTGAAATATATTTCATTGGGCAGTGACCCCAAAACCGTCGCAACCTGTGCGCGCGCGTTTTCAACAGCCTTTTTCGCGCCTGCGGCAAAGGAGTACAGGCTTGACGGATTACCGTATTCGGTTGTAAGGTACGGCATCATTTTCTCCAAAACCTCGGGTGACAAGGATGTTGTTGCCGAATGGTCGGCATAAATAAATCTGTTCATAATATATGTGTACACCTCACAAAAAGCGAAAAGTAATTTTTATTGCAGACTTATTGTATACCATTTTAGTATACATTGCAACCGTAATTTGCAAAAAAATGCAAAAAATTACAATATTTCGGCATTTTGATTAAAATTTCTTACTTTCCGCCACTGCCAATGCGTCACAACGCTCATTCTCGGGGTGTCCCATATGCCCCTTGACCCAGCGGATTTCCACGCGGTGCTTTTCAAGCAACAGTAGTAGTGTATCCCAAAGGTCGGCATTTAATGCGGGTTTCTTGTCGGCTTTGCGCCAGCCGTTGCGTTTCCAGCCTGCCGCCCAGCCCTTTGTTACAGAATCGGCGACATATTTGCTGTCGGTTGTAAGCACGACCTCGCAAGGCTCTTTCAGGGCTTTCAGACCCATTATGACGGCGGTAAGCTCCATACGGTTGTTTGTGGTTTGCGCCTCGCCGCCCGAAAGCTCCTTTTCGGTGCCGTTATATCGCAGTACCGTACCCCAGCCGCCTGCGCCCGGATTGCCCGAGCAGGCGCCGTCGGTAAACATTTCAATTTTTTTCATAATGTCCTCCGTTTCGTTATTTTAAAAGCATAAATCTATAATGTACCAAAAGCCGAAAAAAAGCGGTTGGTGTACAATGTAAATAAGCAGGGCGTGTCTGCCCAAAAAGCCTAAAAACGGCAGATAGCTTTTTTTGAAAAAGTGCGGAAATTTGCCGCGTGGTGCAAAAAGTCCAAGCGATGCACCGCATAAAAACAAAAATATCCACGGCAGTAACGGAAAATAATCGGCAGAATAAAAGCTGTCATTGTGAAAGCCGAGAAAGAATAAGCTGTTGCTTTCGTAAAGCGCGTCGGGAATTTTCGCGACAGTAGCACCGCCGATGGACAGTGTACCCATTTCCAAGGTGCAGGTCAGTGCAAACAGCAACAAAAATACGGCGGCGGTGGGTATAATCGGCAGTTTTTTAAGCAGTGGGTTTATAAGTGCGGTAAGCAGCATACCGCAGGCAAGCAGGTGCAAAACGCCGAAATAAATTTCGCAACCGTCAATACCGATGCGTGCGCCGATTAGCGTTACAACGGTTACGGCGGCGGCAACCGCCGCAAGCTTTGCACCGCGAATAAGGTTAGAGTGTGAAAGCTGACACATAGCCCCCGAAAGCAGTATAAAAAATGCCGCAAAAAAAGGCTCGGCAGGCATAAAAAAGTTAAGCAGATCTTCACTAAAGGGTATATCAAACTCCATAGCCGTGTAAAAGCCGTGGTAAAAAATCATACAAAATACGGCAAAGCCGCGCAATTCGTCAAGAAACCGATAGCGTATTTTCGGCGCGGCGGTTTCGACGGTATCGTTATTATTCAGGTCAATCACTCCTATTTCGGCAGGTTTAAGCACAGCACAATTAACGGTAGGTTCGGTAACTGCCCACAACAGTGCCCAAAAGTCGTATCTCGCAGTCGCGAATTGGCGAAAAATCGGGATTTTCGGGGTATAGAACAGCCTGTCCGTTTTCAAAGCCAAGTCTTTTTACGGTTGCCTCGTCACCGATAAGACCGATTACTATATCGCCGTCGGCGGCAACGCGTGACGAGTCGGCGACGACTATATCGCCGTCTAAAATACCTGCGTTCTTCATACTGAGTCCCGAAACGCGCAGTGCGAAAAGCGACTCTTCGTCACCAAGGCTTGCCGCAACGGGGAAATACCCCTCAACACTGCCCTCGGCAAGTATCGGCAAGCCTGCGGTAACCTTGCCTAAAATCGGCACTTGGCTTGCCGAAACACTGTTTGCAAGGCGAATACACCGTGACGAACGACTGTCGCGGATAATCAGTCCCTCCTCCTCAAGCGCGCAAAGTATTTTATGCACACTGGAGGTTGATTTTATACCTGTGGCGGCGCATATTTCGCGAATACTCGGCACATTGCCGCACGAAAGCCGCTTTTTTAAAAATACAAAAACTTCCTTTTGCTTACCGTTCATATTTTCACCCACATTAAAAATATTTTCTGTCAAGACTGCGGTATTGCAGTGCTTGCGCAATATGGTCAGAGCTTATTATCTCTGCACCCTCCAAATCAGCTATCGTGCGCGAAACCTTTAAAATTCTGTCATACGCTCTGCCGGACATACCAAGTGCTTCGAAAGCCTGCTGTAAAAGCTGCTTTGCCTCGGCATCAAGCGGACAATATTCCGACAGCATTTTCGGTGTTATGCGCGCATTGCAGGTTATACCCGTGCCTGCGTATCGCTTTTGCTGAATTTCGCGCGCGACATTGACCCTTTCGCGTATTTGCGCCGAGGTTTCCTCTTTACCCGTGTCCCCGCTTAGTGCGCGGTAGTCGACGGGCGGTACCTCAACATGCAAATCAAGACGGTCAAGCATAGGTCCCGATATTTTACCGAGATACCTGCGCACCTGTGTTTCAGAGCAGGTGCATTGCTTGGTAGGGTGACCGTAGTAGCCGCAGGGACAAGGGTTCATAGCCGCAATAAGCGTTATTGCACAGGGGTATGTAAGCGCCGCAGATACGCGCGAAATGGTAACCGTACCGTCTTCAAGCGGTTGTCGCAGTGTTTCCATAGCCGAACGGTCAAACTCGGGCAGTTCGTCAAGAAAAAGCACGCCGTTGTGCGCAAGCGATATTTCACCCGGTCGCGGTATTTGACCGCCGCCCGTAAGACCTGCCTGCGAAACAGAATGGTGCGGCGCACGGAACGGGCGTTTTTTAATTATCTGGGTATCCTTGGGCAAAATTCCCGCTATCGAATACAGCTTTGTGGTGTCGATTGCCTCGTCAAAGCTTAGCTCGGGCAAAATCGACGGCAAGCGCTTTGCAAGCATACTTTTGCCCGACCCAGGTGGGCCTATCAGCAGTACATTATGTCCGCCTGCCGCGGCGATTTCCATTGCCCGCTTTGCGGTGTGCTGCCCCTTAACATCGGAAAAATCAGGCTCGTAACCATAATCTACCGAGGCGAAGTCGACGGTTTTAATAGGCTCAAGCGGCTGTTTGCCGTTTAGGTGCGCAATAAGCTGTACCGCGTGGCTTACGGGATAGATGTTTATTCCGTCCACAACACTGCACTCGGTAGCGTTTTCCGACGGTATATATAAATTTTTTATGCCGTTTTCCTTTGCGCAAATCGCCATTGGCAGCATACCCTTTACCGCGCGCAGTGTACCGTCAAGCGAAAGCTCGCCTATAAATGCGCTGTCCGAAAGGTCGACATCAAGCTGACCGAGAGCCGTCATTATTGCAAGCATTATCGGTAAATCGTATATCGAGCCCTCCTTTTTTATATCGGCAGGTGCAAGGTTTATTATAATTCGACTTGGCGGAAAATGGAAATGACAATTTTTCATAGCGGCTCGCACACGGTCGCGCGACTCTTTAACCGCCGCATCGGGTAACCCGACAATATTAAAAGAGGGCATTTCGGTGCGCAGATTTGCATCTGCCTCAATCTCAATCATATAAGTATTCATTCCGAAAATGCCGATACTTCTGAGCTTGTAAAACATTTAATTTACCACCTAACATTTTTTATGCCGCAAAGCGAGGGGGGAACATTTGTTTTCTGTAATAATCATACAGCAAAACTGCGAAAAAAGCAACAAAAACAATAAATACATTCACATTTTCTTTACAAAAGCGGCAAACAGGTGTAAAATCGTTATAATAATATGTAGTAAAGCGTAAAAAAGGGGAGAGCCTAAAATGCGGAAAATAATAGTTGCAGATGACGAAAAGCTTATAAGACGGCTTGTGTGTGATTTTTTCAATAAAGCAGGCTATGAAACACTGTGTGCCGAAAACGGTGCAGAGGCGGTGTCGCTTTTTAGGGAAAATCCCGATATCTCGCTTATGATTGTCGATATTATGATGCCCGAAATTGACGGGTGGGAGGTTTGCCGAATTATACGCAAAACCTCGCGCGTTCCGATAATACTGCTTACCGCACGGTCGGAGGAATTTGACCAGCTTACGGGCTTTGAGGCAGGCGCAGATGAATATGTTACAAAGCCTTTTTCGCCTGCCGTGCTTGTAAAACGCGCCGAGGCACTTATAATGCTTGCCGAGGGCAGAGATATGCCCGAGCGCGGTGAAAGGGGAATACGCATAGAAAAAAGCGCGTATGTTGCGTATCTTGACGGAAAACCGCTTGATTTAACACTTAAAGAATACGAAATATTGGTGTATCTTACCGAAAACAAGGGGCGCGTTTTCACGCGTGACCAGCTGCTTGATGCAATTTGGGGGTACGATTTTTACGGCAATTCGCGCACGGTCGACTCGCATATGGCGCGCCTCAGAACAAAGCTTGGTGAATACGGTGAAAAGCACCTTAAAACCGTGTACGGCACAGGATATAAGATAGAGGATTGATTGCGTTGAAAAAGAAATTGTGGGTGCGACTGTTTTTGCAAATCGCAGTCGTTTTTGCCGTGTTTGTCGCGGTGCTTTGTATTGCCGACAGCGCTTTTTTGACAGATTATTATATTTCGCGCGAGAAAAAGC
>CAZIEH010000108.1:0-5058 GCA_964538695.1 uncultured Eubacterium sp.
GGCATATATCGTTGACGAGTTCGTGCCGCCCCTTATTTAAAACAGAGATTACAATATTCATATCAACTCTCCCAAAGCTCTATGATATCGGTATCGCGGTGCTGTTCGGCTTTTTCTGCGGTATGACTGTGACCGAGCCTGTAAACAAGACCGACTATTTGTATCGAAAGCAACGGCACCATAGCAACAAGTGCAACCACACCGAACGCATCGCGCAAAACATTCGCGCCCGATGCCGTGCCGTAACCGATAACAAGCTGAAGTAAGAATGTTGCGGTCATAGGACCCGATGCAACACCGCCCGAGTCGAAAGCGATTGCGGTGAAAATATCGGGGACAAAGAATGAAAGGATTATTGCGCCGCCGTAGCCGATAATTAAAAACCACATAAGCGAAATACCGTATACTACTCGCGTTGCCGCAATGGCGGTTGCGATTGAAACAGCGATAGAAAGACTGAGTTTTATTGTTTTACCGCGTATTGCGCCTGCGCTGACCTGCTCGATTTGCTTTTCAAGAACGCCGACGGCAGGCTCTGCCGATATTATAAACCAGCCGAGTATTGCCGAAAGGGGAATAAGCAAAAAGCCGTAGTTACTTTTACCGAAGAACATACCAAGCGTTGCGCCAAGTGAAGAAAAGCCCACATTTACGCCCGTCAGAAAGAGTACAAGACCAAAATAGGTATACAAAATACCGATTATTGTTTTTAAAAACTGTCTTTTCGGCAGGTGGAAAACAAAAAGCTGAAAAACTATAAAAATAACAACAATCGGCAAAAGCGATATTGCCGTCTCTTTAAGAAAGTGAGGTATCTGGCTTAAAAAATCCGCACCGATTGCAGATGTGGTTTCGTACACGGTACCTATGGTTTCGGGGACTGCGCCGTTACCGCTGTAAAAAAAGCCGAGTATAAGCACAGAGATTATCGGCCCTATCGAGCATAGCGCAACAAGACCAAAGCTGTCCGCCTCGGCACGGCTGTCGCTACGGGTGTTGGCGACACCTATGCCAAGCGCCAAAATAAACGGCACTGTCATAGGCCCTGTGGTTACGCCGCCCGAGTCAAAGGCTATGCCGAGAAAGTTATCCTCGGTAAAAAATGCAAGGACGAATACGGCAAGATAGCATATTATAAGCAAGGTTCTCAGCTTTATGCCTGTAAGAATTCTGAACATACAAAGCGACATAAATATGCCTACACCGATGCCGACGGTTATAAGAAGCACGGTAGAGCTGATGTGCGGAACGGTCGTGGCAAGCACTTGTAAATCCGGTTCTGAAACAGTTATCGCAAAGCCCAAAATAAAGCTGATAGCGAGTATTAGCGGCATATTCCGCGTGCGTGTAAGTGCTGTGCCGATTTTACTGCCGATTTGTGTCATTGACTGCTCTGCACCGACCGAAAAAAGCCCGATGCCGATTATTAAAAACACTGCACCGATTAAAAATGACAGCATAAGTCCCGTGTTAAGGGGAATTAAAAACACGCAAAGGGCGGCAACAGTCAAAACAAGCGGAAAGACCGACATCGCCGATTCGCGTATTTTTTCGGTAAGATTGTTGCGCATTTCGGTACGGTACGCTTTTTTCACGGTTATTCGCCCCTTTCTTTTGTTTTTTGATAGAGTTATGACCAACAGAGTGCAATGCGTGCCGACACTCTGTCGGTCATAGTTTATTTTCTGATATATTTAATTGCAAGATGAACGCCAAGCGTTACTATCGCGATAAGTAACGATAGCATCCACGCACCGAACGATATTGCGGTAAATCGACCTATACCAATTATACTAAGCACTAAAAGCAACAGAAAATCGACAGCCGCAATGGCAAGTATTCGGTTGTTTTTGTATTTCAGCATTTCGTAAATATTATCTGTTTGCGCGAATACAGAGCATAACAGCATTGTCAATGAAAGTGTTATAAACGAAAAACCTGTGGGGGATACACCCTCAAGCGACAAACCGAGGCTGTACGAAACGATAGCACCAAGGCAATAAACTATTGCGTAAAACAGAGTGTCGAAAAGGAATTTCGAATTAAAAATTCCCGAATCGTTATCTATTACAAGCTGTAAATCGTTGCTTTCGGCATAGCGAAAAACAATTGCTACCGAAAGGGGGATAACGGCGATTGATGCAAGCGCAATAAGCTCTATATTTGTGCAAACCGCTGTGCCGAACATTATTGCGCCGATAAAGGCGGCAAGAATTACGCCGAGACCTGCCGAGAGAAAAAATTTAAGTGATTTTGCAATATTATGGTAAATTCCGCGGCAGTAACGAACGGATTTTGCGACAGATGAAAAGCTGTCATCCTCAATAATAACCTCTGATTCGCAAATTGCCGAATCACTGCCCGATTTACCCATAGAATAGGCGACATCGGCAGTTCTGAGTGATGCTGTATTAGCACCCGTGTCACCCGTAACCGCGACAGAATGACCTGCATCCTGCAACGCCTTTACAATACGCACGCGGTGTGTGGCATCAAGGTGCGAGAAAACGGTGTAGCGTTCAATTTGCTCGCAAAGCTCGTCGTCGGTTAAGACATCGATTACGTCTGCGGTTATTACCTGATTTTCGTTTTCTGCAATGCCGAGTGTTGCGGCGGTTGCAAATGCGGCGGATTTTCTGTCACCCGTAAGCATTACAACCTTCATACCCGCGTTTTTGCAGTCGTCCACGGCTTTTTTCGAGTCTAAACGAATAAGGTCGGAAAGAGCAAGCAAGCCGACAATATGCAAGCTGTTTTCAAGCTCCTCGGGTGTGGGCTCTGCGCTGTATTCGTCAACAAGCTTCATTGCAACGCCGACGACGCGCATATTTTCAGCACTCAGCTTTTCGGTGGCTTGTATAAATCTTGCGTTTTCGCCGTCACAACAGGGAAGTAGTTGTTCAACCGCACCGCGAACGATGACATACTTTTTGCCGTCTATAACATTCACGGTGGTCATCAGTTTTCTGTTCGGGTCGAACGGAATAGCCGCCATTCGTGGGTAGATATTGTCAAGCTCGTACTTGCCAAGTCCCAAATGCTCCATAGAGGCGGCGATAATCGCGGTTTGCGTCGGGTCGCCCGACTGTACCGAAACACCGTTTACAAGCTTTACATCACCGTCACAGCAAAGTGCCGCCAAGCGCAAAAGCATTTTGCTTTCGCCGTCGATAACATCGGTTTCAACATTTATCTCGTTAATTCCGTTGAAAATCTTGCTTAAAACCTGCTTGTTTTGCGTAAGTGTACCCGTTTTGTCGGCACAAACGACATCAAGCTGTGAAATTTTGTCAATGGTGTCGCTGTCACCGACAATAATGCCTTTTGAGCGCATATTCTTTATGCCTGCTGTTACCGCGGCTTTTGAAATGATTTTTATGAAGTCGGTCTTAAAAGATACGGTAAGTGTCGACACGACAAGCAATGCGTAAATAAGCGAGTTTAAAAACGCCTGTGTTTCGTATATATGGCGAACAGCGCCCGAAATAAGTGTGACGAAAAACAGTATGAAATATGTGGCGACAATGCCCGTGGAAATAAGCTTTTCAAGCTGTGACAGGCGTGACTCTATTTTAAGCGAGCCGTCCTCTACACCGTCGACAGTCTTCTTTTTTGCAAGCTCGGTATAGTCGCGTATTTCAGTGACGACAGCCACACCCTTGCCCGAAAGAATGTGAGAGCCTGCGAAAATCATATTGCTACGCTCGTTTATAGGCGCAATATCTGCAGGTAGCTCTGCGGCATTTTTTTGTGTTGGGACTTCCTCGCCTGTCAATGCAAATTCGTCGCAATGCAAATTTATTTCATCTAAAAGACGGGCATCGACAGGTAAATAGTCGCCCTCAGACACAAGTATTATGTCACCGGGAACAACCTTTGCCGCGCTGACGGTACGCTCTGCACCGTCACGCAAAACGGTAACCGCGGCGCGCTCTTCAAAGTCGTCATAATGCTTTTTGTCGGCGTTATATGAAACCGCGGCAATAACGGCGGCTTTAAAAACCGCAAACGCGGCAAGTAAAATCGGCTCTAATAAAGACAGTACACCGAAAATAAGGTGAAAAAGCACCGCAAGCAGTACCGCCGCAAGCATAAGAATATACGACGGGGTACAAATCTCGTTTTTAAAATATATTAACGGATTGTCACTGCATTGTTTTTTTGTGATTTTTTTTGAAATATGCAAAGCGCGGCGTGTCGCCTCTTCTTCGCTTAAACCGATTTCGCGGTTGGTATCAAGCTGATTTATGATATCGTCAATGCTGTTACTGTGCCAGATCATTAAAACGACCTCCTACAAATTATCACTATAATTTTACCAAATATCGGTACAGATGTCAACAACATAGGAGGTTATTTATTGTTAGCACTCATAATAATAAAGTGCTAAAGTTAATAAAATGTTCATAAAAGTAAAACAAAATATGCAATAATAGGTACTAAAATATATTGTCGAAAGGAAAAAGAGGTGTTACCGATGGGTATAAATTTCAGAATATGACCCATATTATATAGGGTCGCAAATTTAAATTTACGGAGGAATAAATTATGTTTGAATTAAGACCTTATAACAACAGGCACGGTCGTATGACCTACAATCCATTTAAAATGATTGACGATTTTGAAAAGGATTTCATTGCACCGCAGTTCGGCGATTTCTTTAAAACCAATGCGCTTGCAGAGTTTAGAACCGATATAAAGGACAATGGCGACAGCTATTTGCTTGAGGCTGATTTACCCGGGTTTGACAAAAAGGATATAAACCTGGAAGTAAACGGTGATACACTTGAAATTGTTGCCGAGCGACACACGAATAATGAAAAGCGCGACGAAAACGATAGGTATATTTGCTGTGAACGCTCGTACGGTAGATATTCGCGTAGCTTTGATATATCGTCTGTCGAGTCCGACAAGATTACGGCAACCTATGAAAACGGTGTTTTAAAGCTTGAAATGCCGAAAAAAGCAGAAATAAAGCCGAAATCACATCGACTTGAAATTCACTGATTATAATATTAAAAACGACAGTGTGGTATTAATCACACTGTCGTTTTTTGT
>CAZIEH010000109.1:0-5040 GCA_964538695.1 uncultured Eubacterium sp.
AAAAGCATCAAAAAAAGCGGTAGCCTCTGAAAGGAACATTTCAGAGGCTTCTCTAGGTACCGAGGAGCTTGCACACCTTGAAATGGTGGGTACAATTGTTCATCAGCTGACGCGTGATTTGACACCCGAGGATATAAAAAAGGGTGGTTTCGATGCCTATTTTGTAGGTCACACCAACGGTGTTTATCCCTCGGCGACAAGCGGCGTGCCGTTTAACGCGACCGCACTTGCATCAAAAGGCGATATCATAACCGATTTGCACGAGGATTTGGCGGCAGAGCAAAAGGCTCGCACCACATATGACAATATTTTGCATTTGAGCGATGACCCCGATGTCAACGATGTAATAAAATTCCTGCGCCAGCGCGAAATTGTGCATTATCAGCGTTTCGGTGAAGCATTACGCATTGCCACCGACAGACTTAACGAAAAGAATTTTTACGCATTTAATCCCTCGCTGAAAGCGGCAAAATAGCTAAAAGCCGACGGTATGCCGAAAAGCATCGCCGTCGGCTTTTTTTAGGTGCAGGCTATGTGCCGAATTTGTGTTATCTTTTAAACTAAAATACTTGTAAAATGCCGCAAAATATAGTATAATCGTATAAAAGATTACGGTTTGGGAGGGAATGGCTTATGAAAATAGCAAATAAAAGTGCGAAATTCGCCGCTTTTGTTACGCCGCAAAATCTTATAACCCTACTTGCCGTAAGCTGTTTTGCACCTTTTGTTTTTACCGTTATCGCCATTTTACTTGCGTTGTTTTGCATTTTAACAATACCGAGCTTTCAGCGTGGGCTGTTCCGCTTTCGCGGTGCATTTTTTATTCCGATATTTTGTGTTTACGCTGTTGCGGTCGCCTTTTTCGCGCGCAATATTTTAGGTATGCTGTTGGCGGTGGTGTTTTTTGCACTGCTTGTTATAATGTGTTTTATACGGTGCAATATTACAAAGGACTGTTTTGAAAACTGCTGTGTTATGATTTGCGCCATGGTAACACCTGCGACCCTGTACGCCGTTTGCGAGGCGGTGACCGCCGTGCCCGATAACGGCAAGGTTTACCGCTGTGCCTCTTATTTTGCGAATGCCAACTACTTCGGTGCATTGCTTGCCGCGGCGATAATACTTTGCGCAAGGCAGATTATACTGAAACGCGGCAAGGCTCCGTTTTACTTTATAACCGCATTTTTCGCCGTAATCGGCATATATCTCTCCGCAAGTCTTTTTGCGGTTGTCGAGGTAGTTGTCGGTGTGGCGGTTTATCTGCTTTTTTCAAAGCATTATCACCTTTTCGGCTTTATGGTCATTGTCGGCTCGGTCGGAATTTTGCTTATAACAGGCATACCCGAGCTTTTACCACGCCTATCCGAATCGGGCACTGCCACAGGCTACCGTATACGCATATGGGGCGTTGCCATTCGCGAAATTTTAAGTCACCCGTTTTTCGGCAAGGGCTTTTTGGCGTATTCGCAGGTTTACGGGCTTTACAGCGGCAGTTATGAAACAGTACACGGTCATAATCTTGTTATAGACAGCCTGCTTAATTTCGGAATTTTCGGAACACTTATTCTGCTTATTCTCATTTGCTGCATATTGCGCCGTGTTGTGCGCGTTTACACCAAAGACACCGACAGCGAGCTTTCGGCGGTGATATTTGCCACCGTAGCCGCCGTGCTTGCACACAGCTTTACCGATATAACCTTTTTCTGGGTGCAGACAGGTGTTTATTATCTATTCATTCTCGGCAGTATAGGCTGTGAGGAACGCCGCCTTTCTTTGCCCGACGATACTCTGCTTTGCGGCAGATACAGAATATAATTTAAGGGGATTTTTTATGAAAAGAATAGTTGCAATAGCTTCGGTTTTGCTTATGCTTACGCTTGCCGCGTGCAAGGCAGATAACAGCAAAGCCGCGACAAGCGATACCACCGCCGACAGTGCAAGCACCGCGGCGATGGATATAGAAAGCCTTGACAAATACATAACGCTTTGCAAATATGAAAATATTGAAATAGATTGGAACGCAACCGCTAATTCGCAATATCTTGAAGAGGCACTCAGTAGCTATACCGCCGAAAAAACCGAGGTCACAACACGCGGTATAAAAAACGGTGACACCGCTAATATCGACTACAAGGGCTATAAAGACGGTGTTGCCTTCAGCGGCGGCACAGCTGAGGGCTATGACCTTAAAATCGGCTCCGGCAGTTTTATAGACGGCTTTGAAAGCGGTCTTATAGGTGTTAAAACGGGTGAAACCGTCAGCCTTAATTTAACCTTCCCCGAGGCATACGATTCCGCCGAGCTTGCCGGTCAGGATGTTGTTTTTAAGGTAAAGGTTAATTCAATTTATACCGAAAAATACGCCGCCGAGGACGAAAAAGCCGCAAAGAACTCAGCATTCGGAAAAGCACTTGTAAACACTGTCGTAGAGGGTTCGAAATACAAGACCTTGCCGACAGCCGAAATAAATTATTATGTTGATATTTTCAATACAATGTACACAAATGTCGCAAAAAATTCGGGCTATGACAGCCTTGAAAAATATCTGACGGCAAACGGTACAACTCTCGAAAATTTTAACAGTATAGCAGAGCAAAACGCACAGTCGCAGCTTAAAAACGATATTGCAAATGTCGCAATAGCGAAAAAAGAGGGGCTTATGCCGACCGAGGCGGAATACAATTCAGCTTTAAGCAGCTATGCCGCCGCAAACAGCTGTACCGAAAGCGAGTTGCTTGAAAATAACAGCAAAGAAATTATCACCCTTGCGATTATAGAGGAAAATGTCGAAGGGTTTTTAAAAACAAAATCAAAATTATCCTGAAAGGGGCAATTGTAATGTATAAAATTATAACTATCAGCAGAGAATACGGCAGTGGCGGTCGATATGTCGGTCGCATTTTGTCTGAAAAGCTCGGTATTCCTTTTTATGATAAAGAGCTTATCGATATGCTTGCCGAAAAAAGTCACTATTCTGCGGAATATATAAAAGAGAACGAGGACAAAAAGACAAAAAGCTTTTTGTACACCCTTTCGACTGAGGGAATTTTGCTGAATAATCCATACGATACAATGGCACCCGATGACAAGATTTTCTTAATGCAGAATAATCTTATTTCAGAGCTTGCCGAAAAGGGCCCGTGCATAATAATAGGTCGCTGTGCCGACTATATTTTGCGCGAGCGTGACGATGTACTTAATGTATTCATCACCTGCGATATGCCGAACCGCATTGAACGCTGTGTCAAGTATTACGGCATTGAAGAAAAGGATGCGCAAAAGGTACTTAAAAAGAAAGATAAGGGTCGCGCATCAAAGTACAGCTACTACGCAGGTAAGGACTGGGGCGTGGCAAAGAATTACGACATTACTCTTAACAGCGGCTCGTTCGGTGTTGAAAAGTGCGCCGAGATTATAGCCGACCTTTATAAATAATTCTTTTTTAAACAAACAGCTCGAAAGCATAAGCTTTCGGGCTGTTTTTGCGTTTTGGTATCACTTGCGCGTGATGCGGAATAAAATATAACGCAGTCAGACGAATGGAAGTGATGCTTTTGGCATATAACGATCGCGAGCTGTTGGCACGAATAATTCAGTGTGAAGCAGGCGGCGAGGGTACAGACGGTATGCGCGCAGTCGCAACGGTTGTTATGAACCGTGTGCATGTATCAGAGGGCGAGTATTTACGCATTGGCGCGGGTAATTTGCAAAATGTAATTTTTCAGCCATATCAATTCGACTGCGCAAGAACAGAAATAGCAAATGCCTATAATCCGCAAAACATATATAATATGGTTCCGGAGCCTATTCATTATGAAATTGCCGATTGGGCGCTCGGCGGCGGTATACTTGGTGCGGTTGGCGGTTGTCTGTGGTATTTCAATCCATTTACCTCAACCTGTCCGCAGGAGTTTCCGCGAAACGGCTCGGGCAAATATCACACAAGAATTAACAACCATTGCTTTTACCGACCGACGGAAAAATATTCTTTGACTTAGAACAAAAGGAGCTACGATTATGAACTGCACAAATAATAAATTTGAAGGCGGTACAACAGGTGCCGCAAACAGCGCGGCAGGGCAAAGCCTTTCGCAAGCCGCAAGTAATATGCCTTTTTCAACACCCTATCTTAATTCCGCGAATATGCGCATTATTTCAAACGCAAATGACGGCACCTTGGTGCAAAATACCGTTCCTTATATTGACCCCGTCAGCTCGGTTAATCTGCAAAACAGCGTTACAGCTATGCAAAACAACGGGACGGCACAAATGCAAAGCACACAGCAAGACAACATCCCCGAAACCGTAACAAATACAATGTTTTGGCCTGCGTATTTGCGAAAATTTATCGGCAAATGGGTCAGGGTGGATTTTTTTATAGGCACAGCACTTGAGCAAAGAATAGGTCAGCTTTTAGAGGTTGGTGCAAGCTATGTCGTGCTGAATGTTTTAGAGCCGGAAACCATATTGATTTGCGATATATACGCAATTAAATTTGTAACCGTGGTTTTAGATGCCGATTATCCCAAGCTCTATATGTAAATTGCACTTCAAGCAAAACCGCCATTATGTCCTTTTAAAGGGACTTACAATGGCGGTTTATATGTTTTTTGCATATTTTTAGCGAAATATGAAACACTTAATACCGAAAGGCAGTGTTTTATATGATATCAAAAAAAGAATATTCTGTAATGGTGAAAAAAGCCTCTCCTCCATCAACAAAAATTAAAAACTGTGTCTGGGCTTTTTGTACAGGCGGTGCGATATGCACAGTAGGGCAACTTTTCTTTGAGCTTTACACATATTTCGGCTTTTCACGCGAAATTGCAAGCGCGTTTGTTTCCGCGACAATTATTGCATTAACCGCATTGTTTACCGCCCTTGGGTGGTTTGATATTTTGGCAAAGCGCGCAGGAGCAGGCACACTTGTGCCCGTTTCGGGATTTGCGAATGCTGTCGTGTCACCTGCTATCGAGTTTAAAAGTGAGGGCGTTGTTTTGGGAATGTGTGCAAAGCTGTTCTCAATTGCGGGTCCCGTGC
>CAZIEH010000110.1:0-5004 GCA_964538695.1 uncultured Eubacterium sp.
GCATCGGCGATACCGCAGGTAACCTTGCAAATGCCGCCGCAGGTGAAAACTACGAGTGGACAGATATGTACGCCGAGTTTGCAAAAACCGCCGAGGAAGAGGGCTTTAAGGCACTTGCCGCAAAGTTCAGAATGGTCGGCGAAATCGAAAAGATGCACGAGGAAAGATATCGCAAGCTTTTAAGCAATGTCGAGGCACAGCAGGTATTTGAAAAATCCGAGGTTAAGGTTTGGGAGTGCCGTAACTGCGGTCATATCGTAGTAGGTACAAAAGCACCCGAGGTTTGCCCTGTTTGTGTTCATCCGAAAAGCTATTTCGAGGTTCACGCCGAGAATTATTGATTTTTACAATAACGCTATAACAAAGCCGCCTATCGCACTGCGCGATAAGCGGCTTTTTAATATGCTGTTAAACTGTAACATCTTCTTTTTTATCTTGTTGCTCTTCTTTTTGCAGTGCTTTTGCGGCACGCCTTTTGGGTATCGTGTAGCAGAATGGGTAGATGATAACTGAAAGCAGTGCGCCTGCGGCAACATCTATTATAGAATGTTGCTTTAAAAATACGGTTGAAAAGCTGATAACTACCGTAAGGAATATAAAAACCGCACGCCAAAGCGGCTTTTTAAATTGCGCTGTATCAAACGCACCGAACATAACAGCAACCGAGCCGACAACATGCAAGGACGGGCAAACATTTGTGTTTGTATCAAATGCATAAAGCCGCCGTACAATTTCAACAAGAATGTTGTCACGCTCAAACTCAACGGGGCGCAATGCCTGTGCATTTGGAAAGACAATGTAAATAATGCAGGTGATAGAGTAGGTTGCTATTATAAACAGCATATACCGCTTAAAGGCAGGTATATCGAAAAAGCCAAGGTAGAAAAGCATACCCACTATATATGCGAACCATAGGTAGTACGGCAGTACAAACCATTCGCAAAAGGGTATTTTATCGTCTAATTTACAGTAGATGTCGGTATAGTCAAGCGATAATCCACGCTCTAAAAGCCAAAAAACAAGACCGTAAACAGGCCAGAAAATTAAGTACAGCAAATGTGAAAACTGCGGTGATGTAATGTTGTTAAGTCGCAGTTCTCTGTAATCATAAGGTTTCATATATTACCCCGTGTTTAAATATTTTTTGTTTTTGCGGCAGAAATATCGCCCACAACCTTACCGAAGATAACCTTTGGTGCGTTTGTGTTAAAAGCTTTTGCGATTTTTTCGCGCATAATATTGTTTTTTTCGTCATCGCAAATGTGTGAAACCGCAATTTTTATAAGCTCGTCTGCACTGTCTGCGGTTTCGGCAAAGCCGTTATCGGTCAAGAAATCAAGATTGCGTGTTTCACACCCGGGTACTGCGTTAATAAGCACCGTGGGCAGACCCTTAACCATAGCCTCGGTAGAGCTTAGTCCGCCCGGCTTTGTCAGCACTGTTTCGGCGGCATCCATATAAAGTGCAATGTGGTCGGTAAAGCCCACAAGCGTTGCTTTTCGGTCTATGCCGCTTTCTTCAAGCTGTTTGTGCAGTGCTTTGTTACTGCCGCACACAACAACAAGATGTGCATTTTCGGGCAAGGATGCTACAAGTCCGTTTGCTATATCCTTTATAGGGCCGCAACCCATACTGCCGCCCATAAGCAGTACGATTTTTTTGTTTTCGGGCAGACCAAGCTGTTGCTTTGCCGATTCGGCAGGCTGTTTTTGATAAAAGTCGTGCCTTACGGGTATACCGCTTGCAACAAGCTTTTCGCGCCGCACATTTTGCGCGGCATATTCGTCGCAAAGCATTCTGTGCGGAATGAAAAAAGCATTGGCATCAATTTCCTGTGTGCCCGGACTACATGTATAATCGGTTGCGACAAAGTAAATTTTAAGCTTTGGTATGTACTTCTTTTTAACGGCGGTAGCCGTCATCCCTGCAAAAACATGGGTGCAAACAACGGCATCATAGCGTGTGTTAAGCAACTCGTCATAAAGCCTGTCGGCACCTTTTTTAACAAGGTCGTACATAAAAGAGGTGTTGTTTTCTTTTGGACGGTGGTTTTCGGTAAAACGGTACATAACGCCGAAAAGCTTTGGTGCTTTTTTATAAATAAATATATGACCGTTGCTTATTACTTTCGATTTATTTTCGCCCCAATATGCAAGCGAGTCTTTAATATCGCAAGCAACACCGTGGTTTTCAAAATAGTCTTTAACGGCATTAGCGGCTGAATTATGACCGCCGCCGGTATTAGCAGACAGTATCAGTATTCGCATTTTTTCGTCTTTCCTCTCTAAGCCGTTTTCTATCGCGCAAGGCAACAAGGTGCGGACGGTTGTACCGCTGTATCAGCATAAAGGGTATATTGCCGAGAATGGTTATAACGGTTAAAACAACGCCGACATTGTTGTGCCAAATAAAGTAGACCCGTACCGAAAAAATACAAAGCGCAAAATGTATAAATTCGGCAACGCAGGTTTCCTTTATCAGCAATTGCAAATCATCTGAATTAACACCGTAAGAAACGGTTTTCGGCAGCATATCGCGCATAACCTTGCTCATATCCGGAACCTTTGCTTTCCACTTGCGTATGGCAATGCGGTCGTAAATTTTACCGCCCTTTTCGATTTTAAAAGCTTTGTACGGAAAACGGTCTTCGTGAAACCAGCTTCGCGGCAGGACAAGTCCGACGAAATGCGAAAGCACGCCGATAAATGCAACATATAGAACACTAAGTGCAAACTTCATACCGCAAACTCCGTGGCAATTATTTGGCGATTTATGTCGAATAACAGACAAATCACCATGCAGTTATTGTAACATAAGTTATGCTTTTTTTCAATAGTAAATACCAAACAACGCGGTATTTGTTGTGTAGGTTTACAATAGAAGTGTTACAGTAGTGAATTGCGGATACGGTTATACCATCGCACAAATGTCATCACAACATATCAAACTTATGCTAAAGTTTTTCAAGCAAAACCAATAAATCGGCCAAAGAGATTGCGCATAAAATGTAAGCGCAACCTCTTTATATATTTCGGCACAACCAATAAAGAGTGAATTTTCACTCCCGAAAGTGAAAATTCATCCACGCTCTATGAAAAACCTCGGCTAAAATATGAAATTTTCTAATTTTAGCCGAGATTTTATTGACTTCTGGCGCATAATAATATATAATGTAATCGAGAAATTATACTCTGATGAGGTGTATTATGAGCTATATTAATCGACATATGGAACAGCGTATAACCGAACTTTCAAAAACTTGGTCGGCAATTTTGCTTACCGGTCCGCGTCAATCAGGTAAATCTACTATGCTAAAAAAACTTTCCGAAAAAGAAAATATCGGCCGTGAATACATTTCCCTTGACGATTTGACCGTAAGAGAAATGGCGAAAAACGATCCTAAAATGTTTCTGCAGCTTCATAAGCCACCGATTATTATCGACGAGGTTCAGTATGCTCCGGAGCTGTTCACCTATATAAAAATTCATGTAGATACACATCATAACCCCGGCGATTTTTGGCTGACCGGTTCTCAAGTGTTTAGATTGATGAAAGGTGTTCAGGAGTCGCTGGCAGGTCGTGTTGCGCTTCTGCATATGTCTCCCTTATCTCAAAGGGAAATTATCGGTGCAGAACCCCGTCCGTTTACAACCGATTTTGATTCACTTGTAGAGGATAGCAAAAACAGTCAGGCGCTTACCACTCCCAAAATGTATGAGCGCATCTGGAACGGTTGTATGCCCGGTCTTGCAAGCGGAGAATACACTGACAGAAATATGTATTACTCTTCCTATCTCTCCACCTATATCGAGCGTGACGTTCGTGAACTCTCGGGTGCGATTGATGCCTTGAAATTTACAAAGTTTATCACGGCGGTTGCCGCCCGTGCATCACAGCTTGTTAATTATAAGGCCATGGCAGACGATGCAGATATTGATCAGCCAACGGCAAAAGCGTGGCTTCAGATACTTGAAACGTTAGGCATTATCTTCCTTCTGCATCCGTATTCCAACAATGTCTTAAAACGCACAATTAAAACACCAAAGCTGTATTTTTATGATACCGGTCTTATCTGCTATCTCACAAAATGGTCTTCCCCCGAGGTTGCAGAAAGCGGTGCGATGAGTGGTGCATTACTCGAAAACTTTACTGTGTCTGAGATTATGAAAAGTTATCAAAATGCAGGTAAAGAACCTTACCTCAACTATTATCGCGACCGTGATGCAAGAGAAATCGACGTTATCATCGAAGGTGACGGCAAACTGTGTCCGTTGGAGATCAAGAAAACGACAAATCCCGATAAGCGAATTACAAAGACTTTCAGTCTTATCGATAAATCGCCCTTGGTGCTCGGCACATCCGCCGTGCTCTGTATGAGCGACCGTCTCTCTGCCTTCGACAGAGATAACCTTATCGTCCCGATTTGGATGATATAGTTGCTTTTTGAAAGTGAGGAAAACGAAATGATTAGAAATATTATAAATGATAACGAAAGCAAGTTGCCCAATATGTAACACGAATGGTTTGTAGCGATATTGAAAGAAAACAGACCCTTGCGGAATAAATATGCTTTCTCTGGACTTAACAAAATTCCTGTGGTATGTTGTTGTACTGCTAAGGAGGTTGTTATATGTGAAAGATCATAAAAAACGTAATTCAATGCAAATTATGCGGAGATATTATCGAATCGACTGATCGCCATGACTAGCTGTGCTTCACTCCTACTTGCAAACGGAGTACCGCTAAAGCATATTCAAGAGTGGCTTGGACACAGTGATTTTTCCACAACGGCAAATATTTATGCACACCTTGATTACAGTTCCAAAATCACTTCGGCACAGGCAATGGAAAGCGGACTTTCGCTTCCTGCTTCGGGCGGATTTGAAAGCCGTTGGAATGACAGCAAAGCGGATTCTTAGGAGAGAACAAAACAAGGTGCTCTCCAACCACTTGTACTAAAAAACAGCAAAAGAAAAAAGCCTGAAATCGGCTTGATTACAGGCT
>CAZIEH010000111.1:0-4940 GCA_964538695.1 uncultured Eubacterium sp.
AAGGCATAACGGCAAGGTTGAACGCTCACACCGCAAAGACAACGAATACTTTTATGCTACTCATTCGTTTTACTCTTTTGATGACTTTAAAATGCAACTTTCTGTTCACAACAGGAAATACAATAAATTCCCTATGCGTCCCCTTAATTGGAAATCTCCTGCCGATTATATCAATGCTTTTGTATCTTACGGTGAAGTTTTCTGATTTTGTAACACATCATTGGCAAACCTACAAGAAAAAGATGTGAAATTACTGCGTTAAGTATTGACAAATTGTAAACTTTGTGGTAAAATACAGAAAATTCAAACTGATAGAGGATGCGGGTGAGAAAAGTAGCGCGCGGCAACGACGGTAATCGGTTGCGTGCGAAAGGCAAATCCGCCGAAGCTTGCGCTTTTTTACCGATGGGTGCTTGCTGGGTCGGCATTTAACAGGTGTCGAACTGTCATATTTTATATGGAGGGCTATCGTCGGAATATTTGCTTTTATACAAATAACAAATCCGTGATACCTTTAAAAAGTGTCACGGGTTTTTTATTTAATATTATGCTGGAGATGTTGGAAATGAAAATCAGACAAACGCTTTCAATTGTACTTGCCGCACTTATTTGTGCGCTGTCACTTACGGCTTGCGGCGGCGGTGAGCGCAAGGATATTTCAGGCGCAAAAAGCCTTGCGGATCTTGAGGGTGCCAAAATCGCGGCACAAAAGGGTACTTTCCACGCAGATGCTCTTTCACAAATTAAAGATGTTGACTCGTCGACATATCCTGAATTTTCCGATTTGCTGACCGCACTTAAAAGCGGCGCTATCGACGGATATATTGCAGAGGAGCCTACCGCCATTTCGGTATGTAAAACCGATGATGCTCTTACATACATTCCTTTAAAAAACAATGACACAGGCTTCACGGCAACTGCCGCAGATGTCGGCATAGCAATAGGCTTTAAAGACGGCTCTGAGCTACGCGAAAAGGTTGACACGATTCTTGCGGAGATTACAGAAGAGCAAAAAGCCGAGCTTATGAAGCAAATTGTAAGTATGAACGCAGGCGAAAAGATTGAAAAATTTGCAATAAGCTGTGATGCGCCTGCAAAAACCAACGGCACACTTAAAGTAGGTATGGAATGTGCATACGAGCCGTACAACTGGACCGATACCGAAAACAAGGGTCTTAACTCTGTCGCGATAAGCGGCGAGGGCAAAAACGGCTTGTACGCCAACGGTTATGATGTTCAAATTGCGCAATATGTTGCAAACAAGCTGGGTATGAAGCTTGAAATATACTCTACCGATTGGGAGTCGCTTTTGCCTGCTGTTGAGTCGGGAACAATAGACGCGATTATTGCAGGTATGAGCCCGACCGCAGAGCGCGAAAAGGAAATTGACTTTTCAAAGACATATTACGAGTCAAATTTGGTAATTATTATAAACAAAAAATAATTGCCGCACCCTGAAAAATGAAAGGAACTGCCTTTTATGAGCTTTATTAACGATGTTATAAACATATTCGTAAAATATTATCCGCAGCTGCTTAAAGGTATCGGCAATACTATGCTTATCGCGCTTACGGGTACTGTGGCGGGTTTGTTGCTTGGTTTGCTTACAGGTGTTGTGCGAACCGCACCGCTGTCGAAAAATCCTATCTTGCGCGTGCTTCATAAAATACTTAACGGCATTATAGCGGTTTATGTTGAAATATTCCGCGGCACACCTATGATGGTTCAGTCGATGGTTATTTATTGGGGCTATGCCTTTGCAACGGGCGGACAAACCCTGCCGCTTATACCGTCGGGTATTCTTATAGTATCGATAAACACAGGCGCGTATATGGCGGAAATTGTGCGCGGCGGTATAATTTCAATAGACCGCGGTCAGTTCGAGGGCGCAATGTCTATCGGTATGACACACCGTCAGACGATGCTTAAAGTAGTTATTCCGCAGGTAATGCGCAACATATTGCCGTCGGTCAGCAACGAATTTGTTATAAACATTAAAGATACCTCGGTGCTTAATGTTATCGGCGTTACAGAGCTGTACTATTTCGCAGGTATAATTAAAAGGCAGAATTTTCAAACCTTTCAAACCTATCTTGTAATATGCGTTTTGTATTTTGTACTAACCTTTACCGTTACGCGCCTGTTGCGCTATATTGAAAAGAGGCTTGATGGCAAGGACAGCTATACCGTATTCGGTTCGCAAAGTGACCCCGATGCCGAGTTGCATATAGCAAAGGAGAATTGATATGAACGAAAAGGTAATAAGCATACAAAACCTGCAAAAGCAATTCGGCGATAACAAAGTTTTAAAGGGCATTGACCTTTGCGTAACAAAGGGCGAGGTGCTTAGTATAATAGGTGCATCGGGCTCTGGCAAAAGCACAATGCTTAGATGTATAAATCTTTTGGAAACGCCCACCTCTGGCGCGGTACTTTACCACGGTAAAAACATTCAAGACAGCGATTTTAATATTTCGCAATACCGTGCCAAGGTCGGTATGGTTTTTCAGGGTTTTAACCTGTTTAACAATATGACAGCGCTTGAAAACTGCATTATGGGGCAGGTTTCCGTTTTGAAGAAGAGCCGTGCCGAGGCACACGAGATTGCTATGAAATACCTCCACAAGGTTGGAATGGCGCCGTATATCAACGCAAAGCCGTCACAGCTTTCCGGCGGTCAAAAGCAGCGTGTCGCGATAGCGCGTGCGCTTGCAATGCAACCCGAGGTACTGCTTTTTGACGAGCCAACCTCTGCGCTTGACCCGCAAATGGTGGGCGAGGTTTTGGAGGTTATGCGCAATCTTGCGGCAGACGGGCTGACAATGATTGTCGTAACGCATGAAATGGCGTTTGCACGCGATGTTTCGACAAGCGTTGTGTTTATGGCGGACGGCGTTATTTGCGAAGAGGGCGAACCGCACGAGTTTTTCGCAAATCCCAAGCATCCTAAAACAAAAGAATTTCTTACAAGATTTTTGGAGAAATAATTAAACAAACGGGGGCGACTGTTTTTCAGACAGCCGCCCCTTTGTAATTTACATATTAGGTAATCCGAAAACCCGAAATACAAGACTTGCGGCGAGTGGTTTTTTATGGTATACTATTTCGTACAGATTTTTTAATACGGAGTGTTTTTAATGGATTGGCTTGAAATATTGCTCACAGTTCCCGTTGAGCAGTGCGATACCGCGGCGGCAATTGCGAATATGTCGGTGCCATACGGCATATATATCGAGGATTATTCCGACCTTGAACAGGGCGCACTTGAAATAGCGCATATAGACCTAATTGATGAAGACCTGCTGAAAAAGAACAGACAAAATGCGGTTATTCACATATATTTCGGGGCAGAGGATGCGGTAAGCGAAGCCGCGGCATATCTATCCGAACAGCTGAAGGCAGCAAATGTTGATTTTAAGCTTGACTATTCAAAGGTGCTTGAAAGCGATTGGAAAGACAAGTGGAAACAGTATTTCAAAATAACCGAAATAGGCGAAAGGCTTATGATACGCCCGTTGTGGGAGGAAATGCCCGAAACCGAGCGCAAGGTTATAACCATAGACCCCGGTGCGGCTTTCGGTACGGGTACACACGCGACCACTTCGCTGTGCCTTGAAATTATTGAAAAATATGTAACCGACGGTACGGTTTTGGATATTGGCAGCGGCAGTGGCATATTGGGTATTGGTGCGGCACTTTTGGGTGCGAAATCGGTTACGGGTGTTGATATTGACCCCGTTGCGGTAAGAGTCGCAAAAGAAAATGCCGAGCTTAACGGTGTCGGACAAAAAACAGAATTTGTCGAGGGTGACCTGTTGCAAAACATAAAAGGCACATTCGATGTTGTTTGCGCAAATATTGTTGCCGATGCTATAATCTCGCTTGCGCCGACTGTAAAGGACTATTTGAAAAAAGACGGTATTTTCATCTGCTCGGGCATAATAGATATGCGCGCCAAAGAGGTTGAAGATGCACTGCTTGCGGCAGGCTACGATATATTTAAACATTCGGTTAAAGACAATTGGCACGCGTATGCCGTAAAATTACAGGGGGTTGACGATGCTTCAGTTTGAAGAACAAAAACTGCGTTTGCAGGGTATGAATGACGGTATAAAAGAGCTTGGCGAGGCGCTTGGAATAGAGTCTATTAAAAATTCGCTTGAAGAAAAGCAGAACATTACCGCCGCTGAAAATTTTTGGGATGACCCCGAAAATTCGCAAAAGGTTTTGCGCGAGATAAGCCGACTTCGCGAAAAGCTTGAAAATTATGATAAGCTTTGCGAAAACTACAAAGACACCTTGGACATAATTGATATGGCGGATGAAGAGGGCGACCTGTCCCTGCTTGATGAAATAAAGACAAGTGTCGACGAAATAGAAAGCTCGCTTGAAACACAGCGGCTTAATACCCTGCTTATAGGCGAGTATGATGCAAACAACGCCATATTAACATTCCACGCAGGTGCAGGCGGCACCGAGGCACAGGATTGGGCGATGATGCTTTTGCGTATGTATACAAGATGGGGCGAGCGTCACGGCTTTAAGGTTAATGTTACCGATTTACTTGACGGCGACGAGGCAGGCATTAAGAGCGCCACGGTTATTGTAGAGGGTGAAAATGCTTACGGCTATTTAAAAAGTGAAATCGGCGTTCACCGTTTGGTGCGTATTTCGCCTTTCGATTCATCGGGCAGACGGCATACCTCTTTCGCATCGCTTGAGGTTATGCCCGAAATTTCAGACGATATTGAAGTTGATATTCGCGACGAGGATATAAAAATGGATGTATTCCGTTCAAGCGGCGCAGGCGGTCAGCATATTAACAAAACCAGCTCTGCCGTTCGACTTACGCACATTCCGTCAGGCATTGTCGTTGCCTGCCAAAACGAGCGCAGTCAGCACCAAAATCGTGAGGTTGCGATGAAAATGCTACGCTCGAA
>CAZIEH010000112.1:0-4832 GCA_964538695.1 uncultured Eubacterium sp.
CCATAATATCACCAAATCTTTCAAAGACACAAATTACGATAAAACTGTAATTATATCGCATTTGTTTCGGTCAAAAGTCTTATTTTTTTACAGCGTGTATTTTGCGCATATTTCCTGTCATCTTAAATTTACCGTTATAACTTAAACAAAAGGCTTCATATCGGCATCGTAAATCATAGTGCGGGTAATTCTGCAATACGGCAATTCACCGTCATACGCAGAAAGTATAAGTGACGGATTTACATTATCACTGCCGCCTGCAGGCAAAACAACAGTAAGTTTTGTTTCGTTTTCACAGGTATCAACCGAAAAGGACTGTATTTTCGGTGCAAGGTCTATTGTAGATATCTTGCCCTTTTTGCCCTTTTTTTCGGTAACAATGCTGTCACGCAACAAAAACTGCGACAGCTGTACGGCAAGCCTGTCGTTTTCAGTTTGAAAAGACAGCACGAATTGCGCATATGCTATTTTTCCTGCCTTTAAAACGGGGTCGTGTACAGCGGTTACCTGCAAATCCTGCGGTAAAACTGCATTAAGTGCCGTCATAACCTCGTCATTGCCGATGCTTTCATCTGTCAGGCGAATATCCATTATTTCGCAATCACTGCGAAAACCAAGCGAAAGCGGCAATAAAAAGGTAAGGTATGGGTGTGGATTAAACCCCTCGGTATACCAAATCGGAAGACCCGACAGGCGCAAAGCACGCGTCATAAAGCGATTCATATCAAGGTGAGAGGCATAAATAAGCCTGCCGCCTTTTTTCAAAAAAACTCTAACGCTTCTCAAAGCACACACCCTCCCCGAAACAGTTTGCACCGCAAGCGGCGCACTTTTCGCGACAATTCGGCGTTGTACATTCCGAATGTGCCAGCTTGTTTTCACGAATTAAAAATTCCTTTGTAACACCGTAGTCAAGGTGGTCCCACGGCATAATCTCGTCATACTCGCGTTTACGGTTTGCATAAAACGCAGGGTCTATACCACATTCCTTAAACGCCTGCTCCCAAACATCGGTAAGAAACAGCTCACTCCAGCTGTCAAATTTACAGCCGTGACGGAAGGCATACTCCAAAACATCACAAAGTCGACGGTCGCCGCGCGCAAAAACGCCCTCTAAGGTGCTTGTCGCAGAGTCGTGTGTGCTTAGCGAAATTTTGCGTGTGGGAATATTCTCGCGCAACAGCTGTTGCTTTTGGCGTATTTGCTCCAAGGTATCCTGCGGCTCGAACTGGAACGGTGTAAAGGGCTTGGGAACAAACGAGGATACACTTATCGAAACCTGCACAGGCTTGCCCTTCGGGCGTTGCGGCATACCGTAATATAAATCGACAATTTTCTGTCCGAGCTGTAAAATGCCCAACAAATCCTCCTCTGTTTCGGTAGGCAAGCCAAGCATAAAGTAAAGCTTTACCGCGGTATAGCCACCATTAAAGGCAGTTTCGCAGGTTCGCATAACCTCGTCCTCGGTAACATTTTTGTTTATAACATCACGCAAGCGCTGTGTTCCAGCCTCGGGGGCAAAGGTCAAGCCGCTTTTTCTTACAGAGCTTATTTTTTCCAAAAGCTCCTCTGAAAAGTTATCTATTCGCAACGACGGCAGTGCAATATTAACCGTGTCCTTTTCGCACCACGAAAGCATTTTTTCAAGCAAAGGTTCAAGCTTGCGATAGTCACTTGTGCTTAAAGACGAAAGCGAAATTTCGTCATATCCCGTGCAGTCGCAAAGCGCCTTTGCCTGTGAATTTATAACATCGACGCTTTTTTCACGCACGGGTCTGTAAATATAACCAGCCTGACAAAAACGGCAACCGCGAATACAGCCGCGAAAAATCTCCTGAACAACGCGGTCGTGTACTATTTCTGTATACGGCACAACAAACTGTTCGGGGTAAAAGGCATCGTCCAAATTTTTTATAATGCGCTTTCTGACCGTTTGCGGTACGCCCTCTTCGGCGGTAACAGCCTTTACGGTATTATCCTCATTATACTCAACTCTATACAGCGACGGTACATAAACACCCTCGATTTTTGCCGCCTCGCGCAAAAATTCATCTTTACTGCCGCCGCGCTTTTTAAACTGCTTATAAAGGTCAATAACCTCAAGGTCGACCTCCTCGCCCTCGCCCAAGAAGAATATATCCACAAAATCCGCAATCGGCTCGGGATTGCAAACACAAGGACCGCCAGCAACAACCAACGGCGACAGCTCTTTACGGTCCGCCGAACGAATAGGCACACCTGCAAGGTCAAGCATATTCAAAAGGTTGCTGTAACTCATCTCATACTGCATAGTAAAGCCTATCATATCGAAATCGGCAATGGGGTCACGGCTTTCAAGTGCAAAAAGAGGAACATTATTTTTACGCATAACCTCCTCAAAATCGACCCACGGCGCAAAAACGCGCTCGCACCAAATATCGTCGCGACTGTTAAATTGCGAGTACAAGATTTTCATACCGAGGTGCGACATACCTATTTCGTAAACATCTGGAAAACAAAACGCAAAACGCACATCTATTTTAGATTTATCCTTAACAACACTGCCTATTTCGCCGCCCGAGTATCTACCCGGTTTTTGCACGGAAAGCAACAGCTGTTCGAATTTTAAATCGTCCATTTTAACATACCTTTCATTAGCGATATATTCTATTTTAATGCATATCGGCAAAAGTTTCAACTTAAACTTTGAAAAATGACATTATAAATAGGTAAATCAGTGCCGTGACAAGCATAATATTGCCGTCATTTTGCAAAAAAAGCACAGCTACCGCCGCAGTACAGAGCAATAAAACAGCAATCGACACGCTTTTGAAAATTTTATCTGCACGGTTTTTGCACAGCTTACAGATTAAAAAATAAGCAATATCACCGCCGTCAAGTCCGCTTATCGGCAACACATTAAATACCCCAAGTGCCAAATTGACAATACCGAAATTTTTAAGAAATCGGCTGTCACAAAAATAAAGGGCAGTCAATATAAAGTTGACTGCCGGTCCGAATACGGCTATTATAGCTTTTTGAGAAGGTAAATACACCGCATCGGCGTTTATACTGACAGTGCCGAGCTTAAAGCTCACCTCATTAACGGCAACCGTGGTAAGCCGCATTGCAGCCAAATGTGCCGTTTCGTGAAAAACAACAGCTAAAAACGAGGCGGCAAAAAATCCGCTTTTATCAAAAAAAGAAAGCATAACCACAGCAAACAAAAACACATATGAAACCCGTACGGTTATGCCGAGTAGCCTAAAATCAAGCATCGCCGATATAGTATTCGGCGGTGACATTCACCCCAAGGGTTTCGTCATAAATGCTTTTCACGCTGTCAAAGGCATCGGCGGCAAAATACTTTATTACAAGCAGTGCCGCCAGCATAATGACGACAACGACAATTCTGAAAATTAAAAATGATATACCGCCGTCGGTTGCTTTTTCCTCAACGGTATCGTCACCGACATTAAGCTTCTCTTCTACCATATTTCTCACCCCACTACCCTATTTCTATGCAGAAAAAAGGCAGTTGAGAACTTTCCTGCGGACTTATTCGGCATTGAAATACCCAAAGATATTTTCGGCACATTTACGGCTGATACCGCTAACCTCGCAAAGCGTGTCTACATCGGCATTTTTTATCGCTTTTAATGACTTAAAATGCTTTATCAGCTTTTGTGCGGTCGCCTTGCCGACAGTTGGTATGTTAAGCAATTCGGAATAAAGCATATTGCCCGTACTGCGACTGCGGTGGTAACCGATTGCAAAACGGTGAACCTCCTCTTGAATACCGTAAACAAGGTTGTAAACACTGCGGTTTGCTTTAATTGCGACAAGACTGCCGCTTGCCGCAATGGCATTGGTTCTGTGCTTGCCGTCCTTTACCATGCCGAATACTGGAACGGAAATTTTCATATTGGCAAGCACCGCCGAAACTGCGTTTAGCTGTGCGTGACCGCCATCAAGCAAAATAAGGTCGGGCAGCTTTCCAAAGCCCGTTCGGTCTTCTGCGTTTTTATATTCGGTAAATCGGCGCTCAATAACCTCAGCCATAGAACGGCAATCGTCCTGCCCCTCAAAGGATTTTATTTTAAACCTTTTATATGCCTGCTTAAACGGCGCACCGTTTTTGTAAACCACCATACCCGCAACATTTTCACTGCCTGCGGTGTGTGAAATATCATACGCCTCGATATACTCGGGCGGCTTATCAAGTCCCAAAAGCTGTGCAAGGTCTATAAGCGCGGCATAAGTCTTATCACGGTGGCCACTCATTTCGCGCAAATACTCCTCGGCATTGCCGCGACACATTTCGACGAGTCGCTTTTGCTCGCCTATTACGGGAATAATTATTTCGACCCTTCTGTTCGCCATTTCAGAAAACATTTTGGAAAGCAGATCGCGGTCATCACATTCCTCGTCAATAACAATACGCTCGGGTATAGAGTCGGCGGTGGCGTAAAATTGCTTTAAAAATTCAGCCCTGAACGCCGCAGGCTCGTCCGCATTGTTTATTAAATACTGCTTTCTGTCGCACAGGCGCGACTCGCGAAATACAAAAACCTCTACTGCCGACTGCTTTTCACCGCGCGCAACCGCAATAACATCTTGACAGCGATATGTGCAGGCAGTAACCTTTTGCCGTTCACTTATCCTTTTAAATGCGGAAATACGGTCACGCAGTCTTGCCGCGCGCTCGAAATCCAACTGCTCTGCCGCAATATTCATCTCGTTTTCAAGCTGTTTTAAAGAAAGCCGCGAGCCACCGCGAATAAACTCTACCGCGTCATTTACCGCAGACCTGTAATCACTTATACTTATTTTACCTGCACACGGTGCAGAGC
>CAZIEH010000113.1:0-4762 GCA_964538695.1 uncultured Eubacterium sp.
GGGTATAGATTTACCTTGCCCAATACCGCGTATGAAATATGTAGACGCTATGGAAAATTACGGCTCGGACAAGCCCGACACACGCTTTGATATGAAGCTTATCGATGTTACCAATGCAGTTAAGGATTGCGGTTTCTCGGTATTTTCTGGTGCGGTTAAAGCGGGCGGCACTGTTCGTGCAATAAACGCAAAGGGCGGCAGTGGCATTTTGACCCGTAAAGAAATCGACAAATTAACCGAAATAGTTAAAGGTATCGGTGCAAAGGGTCTCGGCTATATTCGTTGGGTAGAGGAAAAGCCTACCTGCTCGTTTGCTAAATTTATGACCGACGAAGAAATGCAAAATATCTTTGCTTTAACAGGCGCAGAGCAGGGCGATGTGGTTTTCTTTATCGCCGACAAGCGCTCGGTAACATTGCCCGTTCTCGGTGCATTGCGTCTTGAGGTTGCCAAAAAGCTTGATATTATTCCGCAAGACAAGTTCAACCTTTTGTGGATAACGGAATTTCCGTTTTTCGAGTTGGATGAAGAAACAGGCAACTATGTTGCAATGCATCACCCATTTACAGCACCTATGGACGATTGTGTTCAGTATCTTGAAACAGCACCCGAAAAGGTGTATGCAAAATGCTTTGACCTTGTTCTTAACGGTATTGAGCTTTCAAGCGGTTCTATCCGTATAACCGACCCGACACTTCAGAAAAAGATGTTTAAGGCACTTGGTATTTCCGACGATGTTGCATATGAAAAGTTCGGTTTCCTTATCGATGCGTTCCGTTACGGCGCACCTCCTCACGGCGGTATGGGTATCGGCCTTGACAGACTTTGTATGCTTCTTTCCGACTGTGACTCTTTGCGCGAGGTAGTTGCATTCCCGAAGGTCGCCAATTCGGGCGAGCTTATGAGTGGTGCACCTGCCGAGGTCGATGAAGAACAGCTGAAAGAGCTTTCTATCGGCATTATTAAGCAAGATTAAAATTCACTGTGGCTTTATCCGTTATCGATAAAGCCGCATTTTTTGCAAAAAAACAACCCTCCGAAAACGGAGGGTTTAATTGTTATACGGTTATATGTAATTTAGGCATTAACATAAAACTTAACAATGTTTTGCAACAAAACATCACGGTCAATTTTGCGAATAAGACTGCGAGCATTGTTGTGTGTGGTGATGTATGTCGGGTCTTCCGATAGAATGTAACCGACGATTTGGTTAATGGGATTGTAGCCCTTTTCTTTCAGTGCGTTATACACAATAAACATTATTTCGTGTATCTCGCGTTCCTGCTCGTTACCGAGGGAAAAGGTCATAGTTTTATCGTTCATCAAACATCACTCCAAGCGTTAATGTGAAAGCACATTATGTTTAAATACGGCGGGAATAACCAACCGCATTTATATGATACACTATTCGGCCGCTAATTTCAAGTATTTTTATAATTTTAATGTGGCGCCGATTTCTTCAAGCTGTTGCAGTACCTTGCGTACCGTTTTTTCAACAACCTCGTCGGTAAGTGTTGCGCCGCTGTCGCGCAGGGTTACACTGAACGAAACACTCTTTTTACCATCGGGGATTTGCGCACCTTGATATACACCGAACAGCTCGACATTCTCGCAAAGCTTACCTGCCGATTTTGCAATGATATTTTCAATGTCGCCGACAGGTAACTGCTCGTCACAAAGCAGTGTCAAGTCACGGGTAACAGCAGGGAACTTGGGCAGCTGTTTATATATTGTCGTTTTTTTGTTATAGCCGTAAATCGCATCAAGCTCAAGCTCTGCCACGCAAACGCGAGTATCCGCCAGACCGTATGCCTCTGCTGTAATCGGGTGAAGCTCGCCGAATACGCCGATTTTTTTGCCGTCGAAAATGACATTTGCCTGTCTGCCCGGGTGCAGGTAATTTTCGCTCGAACGCTCGAACGATACTTTCATACCAAAGCCGTCGTAAATGCTTTCGACAATGCCTTTAAGTGTGAAAAATTCACCGCATTTGGTGTCGAAAACCATATCCTCGGCTTGACCGTACATACCAAGGCAGAGGTGGGGAATTTCGTCGGGCTGTTCGGTAATCGGCAACGATTTTGCACGGAAAATTTTGCTTAATTCAAACATTGCCGTACTTTCAATTTTACGGTTATAGTTGGTGGAAAGGACACTAAGCATACTTGTAAGAAGCTGTGTGCGCATTACCGAGTATTCATCGCCGAGGGGGTTCAGCAGGCGTATGCCGTCAAGCCTTGGGTCACCCTCGTCAAGTCTTAACGGTTCAAGTGCTTTACTACTTATAAACGAATAGGTTGCAATTTCGCGCATACCGTTCGAAACAAGAATATTTTTAATTTTGTTCGCCTTAATACGCTCGGGCAAAAGCTTGCCGCGAATTACACGACCTTGCATAGGCGTGCCCTGCATATGGTCGTAGCCGTAAATTCGCATAACCTCCTCTGCAATATCCGCGCGACCCTCTATATCATCGCGGAAAGAGGGAACAAGGCAGTGCAGTGTTCCGTTTTGTGCGGTTGTGGGTATTTGCAGACGGTTTAGAATTGATACCATAAGCTCTTCGGGTATTTCAACACCAAGCAGGTCGCAAACACTTTTTACCGTAACTTCAAGCTTTTTGCTTTCGGGCAAGCCTTGGTTAAGGTCAATTTTACCCTCGGCAATATCGCCTGCATCAAGCTCGTCGATAAGCTGTAACGCACGGTTCATTGCATATTCGACATTGTTTATGTCAACACCGTGTTCAAAGCGACCGCTTGCCTCGGTTCTCATACCGAGTGCGCGGCTTGTTTTTCTTACACTGTCGCGGCGGAATTTGGCACATTCCAAGAAAAGGTCGGTGGTGTCAGGCTCAATTTCACTTTCAAAGCCGCCCATTATACCTGCAAGGCAGGAGGGGGCAACAGCATCTGCAATAACCAGCATATCAGCTGTAAGTGTATGCTCTTTGCCGTCTAAGGTGACGATTTTCTCACCCTCGGTTGCGTTGCGAACGATAATTTTGTCGCCGCTTATGTGTCGCTTGTCAAAAGCGTGCATAGGCATACCTGTTTCAAGCATAACAAAGTTTGTTATGTCGACAATGTTGTTTATCGGGCGCATACCTGCCGATTTAATACAGGTTTTAAGCCATTCGGGCGATTCTTTTATACGCAGGTTGTTTACAACACGACCGAGGTATCTCGGGCAGAGGTCGTAATTGCGGTTTTCGATTGAAATTTGCTCCGCCGTGGTTTTTGATGTTGTTTTAAAGCTCGGCTCAGGCATATTGAAATCTTTTTCAAGCACAACCGAAATTTCGCGTGCAACGCCAAGTACACTTTGGCAATCGGGGCGGTTTGCGGTGATTTTAAAGTCGATGATGTAGTCATCAAGCTTTAAAATATCGCGCATATCGGTGCCTACGATTTGCTCGCCGTGTAAAATAAGAATACCGTTTACACCTGCGCCCTCATAGTCTGCCTCGGTAATGCAAAGCTCCTCACCCGAGCAGAGCATACCGTTCGACGGAACGCCGCGAAGCTTACCCTTTGTTATTTTCATACCGTTGGGCAACAGCGATTTGTGAAGTGCCGCAGGGACATATGCGCCCTCGAAAACATTTTGTGCGCCTGTAACTATTTGCACATCGTCATCTGCACCGACATCAATCATACAAATTTGCAGATGGTCGGAATCGGGATGCTTTACGATAGAGGTTATTTTGCCGACAACGACATTTTTCATACTTTCGGCAAGATTTACAACCTCTTCTATTTCAAAGCCCGCAAGTGTCATTTTGTCGCACAGAACCTCTACGGGTACATCAATATCGACATAGCGTTTTAACCAATTAAGTGATATTTTCATTTCTTATTCTCCTTATTTATCGAACTGTTCAAGGAAACGCTTGTCGTTTTCGAACAACAGGCGAATATCGCTTATTTTATAGCGTGTTGTAGTAAGACGGTCAAGACCAATACCGAAAGCAAAGCCTGTGTATTCCTCGGGGTCTATGCCGCAGTGGCGCAAAACATTGGGGTGAACCATACCTGCACCCAATATTTCAATCCAGCCTGCGCCGCGACAAACGCGACAGCTTTTGTTTTCGCCCTTACATTCGGGACAGCTTACATCAACCTCGACACTCGGTTCGGTGAAGGGGAAGAAGGAGGGGCGGAACTTTACAGCGGTATCATCGCCGTAAATTTCGTGGGCAAACTGCTCTAAAATACCTTTAAGGTCGCACATTGTAATGCCCTTGTCAACAACAAGTCCCTCAATTTGGTGGAAAACGGGTGAGTGGGTTGCATCAACCTCATCAGCGCGGTATACGCGACCGGGGCAAATTATTCTTATAGGCGGCTTGCGCGAGGTCATTGTTCTAATTTGCGCCGCCGAGGTCTGCGTTCTCAAAAGCAGGTTTTCACCGAGATAGAAGGTATCCTGCATATCGCGTGCAGGGTGGTCATCGGGGACATTCAATGCTTTAAAATTGTAAAAGTCGGTTTCTACCTCGGGGCCGTCAACAACATCAAAGCCCATTGAACGGAAAATGTCTATCATATCGTCAAGTACGATGTTAAGCGGATGCAAGCCGCCCTTTTTCGCTTTAATCGACGGCATTGTTACATCGACGGTTTCAGCCTGCAAACGCATTTCAAGCGATTTTTGTTTAAGCTTTTGCGACATATCGTCGATTTTGGTTTCGATTTCGGCGCGAACCTTGTTGGCAAGCTGACCCATAACGGGGCGTTCCTCGGGCGAAAGACTGCCCATT
>CAZIEH010000114.1:0-4701 GCA_964538695.1 uncultured Eubacterium sp.
CCCGAAAACCCTTGCAAATAAAGGGTTTTCGGGTAAGTGGCTACTATTCCCACTCCACCGTGGCAGGCGGTTTTGATGTAATATCATAAACGACACGGTTTACACCGTCTACTTCATTTATAATTCGGCTTGAAATTTTGCCCAATATATCATACGGAATTTTCGCCCAATCGGCGGTCATAAAATCGTCGGTGGTAACCGCGCGAATGGCAACAAGGTTTTCATAGGTTCTGCCGTCACCCATAACACCGACCGTTTTAACACCTGTCAGCACTGCGAAAAATTGACTTAAATTACTTTCATACCCGTTTTTCGACATTTCATCACGCAAAACATAATCAGCATTTTGCAAAATTCTAACCTTTTCTTCGGTAATTTCGCCGATAACGCGCACGCCGAGGCCGGGACCGGGGAAGGGTTGACGCCATACAAGCTCTTTAGGTATACCAAGTAGCTCGCCGACCTTTCTAACCTCATCTTTAAACAAATCCTTCAGGGGTTCTATAACACCGATAAATTCAATGTCATCAGGGTGTTTAACTTGGTTATGATGCGTTTTTATTACTGCGGCATCGCCCTTTCCGCTTTCAATTCTGTCGGGGTAAATAGTACCTTGTGCAAAGTAACCTGTGGCAAAATTATTGCGTATCTCGTTCCAAAAAACACGGTAAAATTCCTCGCCTATAATTTTGCGTTTTTGCTCGGGATCGGTTACCCCCTTTAACTTTGAATAAAATTCATCACGGCAGTTAATTCTGACAAAATTCATATCGAAAAGCTGTGTAAAGGTTTTTTCGACAAAATCACCCTCGTCTTTTCGCATAAGCCCGTGGTCAACAAAAACGCAGGTTAGCCGTTTGCCGATTGCACGACTTATCAGTGCCGCCGCGACTGAGGAATCAACACCGCCGGAAAGTCCAAGCACAACATTACCGTCACCGACACGGTTGCGAATTTCCTCAACTGTTTTTTCTATAAAGCCGTCCATTTTCCAGTCGCCCTTACAGCCACAGATATTGCGAACAAAGCTTTTAATTATGTCAATGCCGCGCTCCGTGTGATTAACCTCCGGGTGGAACTGAACTGCATAAAGCTTTCTGTCAGCATCCTCCATAGCCGCAACTGGGCAGTTTTTTGTGTGCGCCGTAGCGGTAAAGCCCAACGGCAGCTTTGTTATCAGGTCTGTATGGCTCATCCACGAAACCGCTTTCTCGGGCATACCGTCAACAGATGAAAAAAGCTTTGATGAAAGGTCGTAAAATGTTTCTGTTTTACCGTATTCGGAATTTTCGGCGGTGTCGACTGTTCCGCCGAGAGTGTACGCCATAAGCTGACAACCGTAGCAAATACCGAGTATCGGTATGCCTAACTCAAATATCTCAGGGTAGATGTGCGGCGATTTTTCATCAAAAACGCTGTTTGGCCCGCCCGTAAAAATTATACCGTTGGGCTTTTGTGTTTCAATTGCCGACCTTGCCTTGTCATACGGCACGATTTCGCAATAAACATTACATTCACGCACGCGACGGGCAATAAGCTGATTATACTGACCGCCAAAATCCAAAACTATTATTTTCTCCATTTTCATCATCCTTACTTTCTGTATCCGAAAATAACATAAATATTATAACTCTGTTTTTTTCGATTTTCAAGAAAAAAGCTTGACAATACTTATATAAAATGTTATTATACATATGAACAATTGAACATATGTTAGGAAGTGATATTTTGGCAGAGCCTTTTGAGTGCTGTGAAACGGTGCATCATCATAATGATGTTTTAAAGAATATCGAGAACAATTTACTGTCCGATGACGATTTTTTCGCTGTTGCGGATTTATTTAAAATGTTCGGTGACTCAACAAGACTTAAAATATTGTATGTTTTGTCAGAGGGGGAGTTGTGCGTTTGCGATATTACAAATCTTGTCGGTATAACGCAAAGCGCTGTTTCACACCAATTACGCGTATTAAAGCAAGCGCGGCTTATAAAATTCCGCCGCGACGGAAAAACTGTTTATTATTCTCTTGCCGACAGCCATGTTAAAACAATTTTGGCGCAGGGAATAGAGCATATTGAAGAATAGGGGTATTAGTATGACAAAAATATTTAAGCTTAATGAAATCGATTGCCCGATTTGCGCGGCTAAGGCAGAAAAGCGTGTTTCGAAAATTAAAGGTTTAACTGCGGTTAATGTGGATTTTATGACACAGCGACTTGTCGTTGAGGCTGATGATATAACAGAAAGTATGCTTGACGATATTGTTGCCGCGGTACAAAAAATAGAACCCGATTGCGAGGTTACACCGCTGTGACGAGAAAAGCCAAAAAACGACTTGCAAAAATTATTGTTGCCGCGGTTATGTTTGCGGCAGGTTATATTTTAAAGCTGACAACTCCTTTAGGCGATATTCCCGTCGAAATTTTCGTGTTTATTGTGGCTTATTTTGTCACAGGGTATGATGTTATATTGAACGCGGCAGGCAACATAAAAAGTGCAGGCTTTATGGACGAAAACTTTTTGATGAGTGTCGCAACAATCGGCGCACTTTGCATTGGTGAATACGGCGAGGCGGCGGCTGTAATGATACTTTACCAAATCGGCGAGCTGTTCAGCGATATTGCCGTTCACCGTTCGCGCACATCGCTTAATGCACTTATGGATTTGCGACCCGATTACGCCCTACTTGTAACAGGTGATACGACACGGAAAGTTTCACCCGAGGAGGTTAAGGTCGGTGACATTATAAAGGTGCTTGTCGGTGAACGCATACCGCTTGACGGCATTGTTGCAGACGGTGCATCGTCGATAGATGTATCTGCGGTGCTTGGAGAGTCGATTCCCGTTTCGGCAATCGTCGGCGACGAAGTTACAGCAGGCTGTATTGCAAAAGACGGCACGCTGACAATCCGTGTAACACGCGAGTACAAGGACTCGGCAGTGGCTAAAATCATTTCGATGGGCGAGATGGCTTATGCCAAAAAATCGCGCAAGGAAAATTTTGTTACAAGGTTCGCGCGTGTTTATACGCCTATCGTTGTTGCCCTCGCGGCGGCAATTATGTTTTTGCCGACACTTATTTTCGGTCAGCCGTTTAACGGGTGGTTTCACCGCGGTTTAATGTTTTTGGTTGTTTCTTGCCCCTGCGCACTTGTGGTATCGGTTCCGCTTGCATTCTTTTGCGGTATGGGTGGCGCATCGAAATGCGGCATACTTGCAAAAGGCAGTAGTGCTGTCGAGGCTCTTGCAGAAATAGATACAATCTGCTTTGACAAAACAGGTACACTGACCGACGGTAGCTTTGAAGTGACTAAGGTGGTTGCCAATTACATTTCCGAAACCGAGCTTGCCGATATCGCGGCGGCTATTGAGTCGGAGTCAACACACCCGATTGGTATTTCAATAGCGCAATTCGGCAATAAGAATAAATATATCGCAAGAAATTTTCATAATATCGTCGGTTGCGGCGTTTCGGCTGAAATTGACAATAAAACCTACTATGCAGGTACTGCGCGTTGGCTGAAAAGTCTTGATATTACCGCTAACGAGGCTGTTGATGCCGTGCATATAGCGACAGATAATGAATATCTCGGTTACATCGTAATCGGGGATAAAATTAAAAGCGGCACAAAGTCAGCTATCGAACAGCTTGAAAAGCTTGGTATAAAGCGTACCGTTATGCTTACAGGTGCTTCAAATAAATCGGCTGACTTGGCGCAAAGCGCTCTCGGTATAAAAGAATGTTATGCCGAATTATTGCCCGAGGATAAGCTGAATGTTGTTGAAAAAATGTGCGACAGCGGTGCAAAGCTTGCGTTCGTCGGTGACGGCATAAACGATGTTCCTGTGCTTGCGCGTGCAAATGTAGGCATTTCTATGGGTGTTGCTGGAACCGATGCGGCTTTACAGGCAAGCGATTTGGTTATTATGAACGACGACTTATCGTTATTACCGACCGCAGTAAAAACAGCGCGCAGGACTGTCACCACCGCCACGGTCAATATTGTTATTTCGATACTTGTAAAGGTTGCGGTTATGGTTCTTTGCGCAACGGGTTTAGCCGATATGTGGCTTGCGATTTTCGCAGATGTCGGCGTATGTATGCTTGCTGTTGCAAATTCCGTAAGAATGTTAAGGCCTCTTAAATAAAGAAAACACACCCCTGTTGATAGCTTTCAACAGGGGTGTGTTTATAGCTTAATTATACATTAAAGCGGAAAAGTACGACATCGCCGTCTTTCATAACATACTCTTTACCCTCGCTTCTGACAAGACCCTTTTCCTTCGCGGCTGTCATACCGCCGCAAGAAATCAAATCATCAAAAGAAACAACCTCGGCACGAATGAAGCCGCGCTCGAAATCGGTATGTATTTTACCTGCGGCTTGGGGTGCTTTTGTACCTTTTTTGATTGTCCACGCGCGAACCTCGGGCTTACCAGCGGTAAGGTAGGAAATAAGTCCCAAAAGCGAATAGCACTTTTGTATAAGTCTTTCAAGGCCGGATTTATCAAGACCAAGCTCCGACAAGAAAAGTTTTTTCTCGTCCTCCTCAAGCTCTGAAATTTGCGACTCAAGCTCGGCGCAAATCGGCAAGGATTCGGCATTTTCGCTCTTGCTGTAATCGGCAACTTTTAGGTAGTATTCATTATTTTCATAGCCGCCGTTAAAATCCTCCTCGCTCATATTACAGGCATATATAA
>CAZIEH010000115.1:0-4663 GCA_964538695.1 uncultured Eubacterium sp.
CGGTATAATAAGGTAAAAAAGCGTTAAAATAATTAAAACGGAAAAGAGGGTTTCGGAATTTTGACTACTGTTGTTTTGTTCGGTATAACCGGCGGTTATGTTGCCGATGAAATAAAACGGGTACTTTCGCATTACGGCATAATAGCCGTGAACGGAACAAGCATTTGCCAAATGGGTAATAAACCGCGATTTTTGCTTGCGGAATGTTCTGCAAGGGCGAAAATCGAAACAGATAGCGGCATAATAGTTATGATTGGCGAAATAGCCGAGTCGTGTAAATTAAGTGTTCCGAAAGGTTATCGTGGCATTGCCTATCAATCCGACACGGCGGCGCTTAGGGTGCTTATGAAAAACGGAATTGAAACGGTTGTTTGCGGTATGGGTGAGGAAAATTCGCTTATGCTGTCCAGTATCGGCGAAAACACCGCATCGGTTTGCTTACAACGAAAAATAGTAACTCTCGGCGGCAATACGGTCGAGCCGTGCGAATTTCCCGTAAGACTTAAAAATAAAATTACCGACTATGCCTTGCTTGCCGCGTTCGGTATACTGCTTTTGTCAGATACCGAGCCGCGTGATATTGAGTATTAACTAAAAAAAGCGGTTGTAAAAAACTTGGTTTCTTACAGCCACTTTTTAAATTATTCTTTAGGTGATGTTTCGGTAAAATCAACCAATGCCTGCTTTCGACAGTAATTAAAGCTGTATTCGCCGTTGGTGCATACAATTTTAGATGCGGTGTAAAGCGGATAAAACAGGTCATCATTTGCCACAAGCTTTACAGCCTTTTCAAGCTCCGCTTGCTTGGCGGTATCGCTTTTTTTACATATCTTTTTTATGCTTTTGTTAAGCTGTGATTTGTAAAAACCGAGATTTGAAAAAGTCTTGTCGCTTGAAAGCTGTCTTAAATATGCCGTAGCAGAGCAGGAGGTGCTTTTGGTGCAGACTATCGCAAAGTCATAGTCGCCGCTGTTTATATGGTATTTAAGTATTTCATCGCTGTCGACCGCGGTTATGTTTACATTTACGCCAAGCTTGCTTTGCCAGCCTGCGGCAATTTGCTTTGCGGCATATTCTGTTATTTCGTCTGAAACGAAAAGTATGTTGAATGACGGAAAAATTCTTTCTATTTCAAGCTCTGCACAGCCGTCGCGGAACAACTGTACCGACTCTGCCTCGGTTTTGGTTGTTCGCTTGATTTCGCCTATATCGGAATTTACCGAGTCGGGCAAAATATTTGCGGTCTTTTTAACGCCGTAGCCGTCTTTTTCGTATTTTTTAAGCGAAAAGTCAACCGTAGACATCAGTGCCGACAAAATATCGTCGTTAAAATATTCACGGTTTTTGTTTGCCATAAGCGAATATGCACGGTCCGAAAGCTCTGTAACATTCATACCGAAATTGCTTTTTTTGAATTGTGTAAGCAGTGCCGCATCGGCGCATATATAGTCGGTATCTTGTTTTTTTACATTTTCCGCAACTGTTTCGCGCTTGTTAAAGTAAAAATACACATCGGGCGCAACCGATTTTTCGACTTTGGGTTTAAGCTGAATATAGGTATCGTTCCAGACGGCAACCTTATATTCACCGTTACTTAAAATTGCGGTATCTTTAAGACCGTAATAGCCCTTGGTGCTTTCGACAAAATCCTCGCGACAGGGCATACATACAGAGGTTGTAAGCAACTCGGGGAACTCGGTATCCTTATACGCAAGTGTTATTTTCAGTGTTTTGTCGTCAACTGCAGTTACACCTAGGTTTTCTTTTTTCATTGTACCCTTGTTGATTTTCGAAAAATTCGCAACGGTAGAAAGAGTGTAGGCATACGGCGCGGCGGTTGCGGGGTCTGCGGCGCGCCTGAAAGCAAAAACAAAATCGTTCGCGGTAAGCGGCTTTCCGTCTTGCCATGCATAGTCGTCTGATAAATTAAAGGTGTAGGTCAGTCCGTCACCACTTACGGTATAGCTTTTTGCCGCGGCAGGTATTAAATCGCCGTTTTCGTCGTGCCGTAAAAGCCCTGTGAATAGGTTGTTGACAATTTCAAGCTCGGTACCGTTTTCAGCTATTTGCGGGTCAATATTAGTAACCGCGCTTATCGTTTCAGCTATAATATTATCTATGCTTTCATTTTCACGACAAGCGGTACAAAACAGAAAGCAAAAGCAAATGACCGAGCATAGCAGGCGTCGTATTTTCAAAACAGGCTACCTCCGTGGCAATCTATTGCGACGATAAGCGGAAATTTGTTAAAATGCAGTTTTTTTACCGACTCGCACCCGAGATGCTCAAACGCGATAACATCGGCACTGTCGATGCATTTTGCGGCAAGCGCACCTGCACCGCCTATTGCACAAAGATAAACCGCCTCGTTTCGTTTTATCGCCTCGCAAACGGCAGAATTTCTCGGTCCCTTGCCTATCATACATTTCAGACCTATATCAAGCAAGCGCGGCGCGTAAACATCCATTCTGCTTGAGGTTGTCGGACCGCAACTGCCTATTGCAAGCCCATCGGGTGTAGGTGTGGGACCTGCATAATATATTGCGGCACCGTTCGTGTCAAACGGCAATGCCTCACCGCTGTCAAGCAGACGCATAAATTCCTTATGCGCTGCATCGCGACCGGTGTATACCGTACCGCTTAATAAAATTTTATCGCCTGCTTTCAGCGTTTTTGCAACTTCGGCAAGCTCTGCCGTGTTTATTTCGATAGTATTCATTCCTGCACCTTACTTACGGTTTTACTTTTTGCATTTTCTATTTCGCTTTTGGCGTTTTCGAAAGATGAAATTGCGTTTTCAAGCTCTGCTGTGTAATCATCTGAGGCGGTTGCGATTTCTGCCTTAACGCTGTTTATGCGTTCGTGAATTTTTTTGATAGCCTCAAGCGTTCTGCCAACCTCGTACTCGGCACGCAGACTTGTTTCGTGCGCGGCTTTACAGGCAGCCTCTGCATTGGTTTTAGCAACCAAATATGTTTTTGCTATATCGGTTGCGATATTTTCCGCCTCGCGCTTTTTTTCGTCGACAAAAGCTGCCTCTGCGGTTAATTTTTCAACCGTTTCTTCACTTAATTTAAGCTTTGCCTCAAGCACGGGCAATTCCTCAAGCTTTTCCAAAAGCTTTGCATTACGCGCGTTAAGCTTGTCGAGAGAGGCGATAAGCTCTTTTTCGCGCTGTTCGTTTTCGCACTGTGATTTCTTAATGTATTCGATAACATCGTCACGGTTAAAACCGAGAAGCTCGCGTCTAAATCCGATTTTCGACATATACTTCACCCCATTGACATATTTTATATTATTGTAGCACATTTCAGCGTTTCATTCAACAGCATTTTTCGTATTTCGTCAAGTTGTTGCGACAATACAAAAAATTGTCTTGAAAATGTATAAAAAAACATTGCATTATTTTGCATTATGTTATACAATGTAAATGTATAATTGTATAAAGTGGGTGTTCTAATGACAAGAAAAGACCAAAGAGAGCAGGCGTTTATCCTTATATTTGAAAAGTGTTTTCGCGAGGATTCACTGACCGATATTTTAGAGGATGCGGTAAATGCAGATGCATACAAACCGAATGAATATTCAGAGGCTTGCTTTCGCGGTGTTTACGATAACGCGGCGGATATAGACGCCGTAATTTCCGAAAATTTAAAGGGGTGGCAAATCAACCGTCTTTCAAAGGTGGTTTTAAGCATTTTGCGACTTGCCGTTTTCGAAATGAATTACCGCGACGATGTCCCCGTAAGCGTATCGATAAACGAGGCGGTAGAGCTTGCCAAAAAGTATGCTACCGCAGATGACTCGTCGTATATCAACGGCGTTTTGGGCAGTATTGCGAGGGCGGAATAATGCCGCTTGTACTTGGTATAGATACCAGCAATTACACCACCTCTGCCGCAATATATAACAGCGACGACGGCAGTATTATACAGTCTAAAAAGCTTCTATGTGTAAAGCAGGGTGACAGAGGCTTGCGCCAAAGCGAGGCGCTGTTTCAGCATACGCGCAATTTGCCCGAAATTATAGAAAACATCGGAAATTTTGAAGGCGACATTTGTGCCGTAAGCGTTTCCGCGACACCGCGTACGGCAGAAGGTAGCTATATGCCTTGCTTTCTTGCCGGTGTCAGTGCCGCATCTGCGGCGGCAACGGCATTGAAAGTACCGCTGTTTAAATTTTCGCACCAGCAGGGGCATATCGCCGCCGCGCTTTATTCGGCAAACAAGCTTTGTTATGCAAAACGCAATTTTTTGGCGTTTCATATTTCGGGCGGCACGACAGAGCTGTTGCTTGTAAAAAACGAACCTATGCTTAATTGCGAAATCGCGGCGCAAACCCTTGACCTAAACGCAGGTCAGCTTGTAGACCGTGTCGGTGTTCGTATGGGCTTGGCTTTCCCAGCCGGAAATGCACTTGAACAGCTTGCGCAAGACGGCATATTGCCAGAAAATCCTGTGGTAAAGCTTAAAGACGGCGATTGCTGTCTTTCGGGGTTTGAAAACAAATGCAACGCCCTTTTGGAAAAAGGATGTAAAAATGCCGATGTTGCAAGGTATGTTTTCGAAACCGTTGCCGTGGTCGTTTCAAAAATGACATATACCGCACTTGAAAAATACGGCGATATGCCTGTTGTTTTTGCAGGCGGCGTAATGTGTAACGG
>CAZIEH010000116.1:0-4543 GCA_964538695.1 uncultured Eubacterium sp.
ATTATAAAGGCAAAGCTTAAAGCAAGGTTTGATTGTAGCTTTGCCGAGCCTGTGTTTTCGTGTGACAATGCCGCAGGCACCGCGGTACTCGGTGCTGTTTCGAAAGGATTGATTACGCTGTGAATTTACCCGTTCTTTCTGTTTCGGGAATAAACACATATATAAAGTCTGTTATCGAGGGTGACGAAAAGCTTGCCGATATTTTTGTTGAGGGCGAAATCTCCAACTTTAAAAATCATTATGCAAGCGGTCATTTGTATTTTTCGCTTAAAGACGATAAATCGGTAATTAGGTGCGTTATGTTTTCGAGCTATGCCGCGCGACTGAGGTTTAAGCCCGAAAATTCGATGCATATTATTTGCCGCGGCAAAATCGCGGTTTACGAGCGTGACGGACAGTACCAGCTTTACCCCGAGGATATGCACCCCGTTGGTGTAGGTGCTTTGGCACTGCGGTATGAACAGCTGAAAAAACAGCTTGCCGCAGATGGGCTTTTTGATATTTCATCCAAAAGAAAAATACCCGAAAAACCGAAAACCATTGCCGTTGTTACCTCTGAAACGGGTGCGGCGGTGCACGATATACTGAATGTGCTTGCGCGGCGCGCACCGTTTACAAGGGTTGTTATTTGCCCTGTGCTTGTTCAGGGCGAAAAAGCCGCCGAAAGTATGGTAAACACACTTGAAAAGCTGTATGGCTTGTCGGGTATAGATACCATTATAATCGGCAGGGGCGGCGGTTCTTTCGAAGAGCTGTTCTGCTTTAATGACGAGGGCTTGGTGCGAAAGCTTTACGAGTCGCCGATACCTGTTATTTCCGCAGTCGGTCACGAAACCGATGTTACACTTTGCGACTTGGTTGCCGATTTGCGCGCGCCTACACCGTCGGCGGCGGCAGAGCTTGCAGTGCGCGATATTTTAGCTGATTCGGCATTTGTCGGCGAGGCAACAATTAGAATGTCGCAGGCGGTAAAACGCACGCTTTATACTGCCGCCGAACGACTTGACAAAGCACTGCTTTCCAATGTGCTGTCGCCGCAGGCGGATATTACCGCACCCTTTACCGCAAGGTACAATGCCGTGCGCGATAAACTGAAGAAATCGGCGAGAATTGATTTTAACCAAAATGAGACTCGGTTTATGAACAGTGCAGTAAAGCTTGAGGCGCTTAATCCTATGTCGGTGCTTTTGCGTGGCTATACCGTTTGCACAAGCGATGATAAGGTTGTAACCTCGGTATGCGGCTTAAAAACCGATGATGTTGTAAATTTGAAATTTCACGACGGCGATGTCGATTGCCGTGTAATATAAATTACAGGAGGTACTCTTGTGAAAGAAATGTCTTTTGAAAAAGCCGTTGAACGGCTTGAAGAAATCGTAACAACACTTGAAAAAGGGGACTGCCCTTTAGATAAAACGGTTGAGCTGTATGATGAGGGTCTGAAGCTTTCACAGCTTTGCAAAACTCAGCTTGAAAATGCGCATCAGCGCGTGGTAACACTTGAACAATTCGGAGAGGAGAATGGCGAGAATGAATAACGCCCTTTTCGACGAGTACAAAAGAAATGTCGATTCCGTTCTTGCGACACAGCTGAAAAGCGACGGCGAGGCGTATTCCGCGGCTTTAAATGCGGCGGCTTACAGCGTAGAAAACGGTGGAAAGCGTATACGCCCGTGCCTGCTTATGGAGTTTGCACGCATTTGCGGCGGCAATACCGTTACAGCGGCAGAAATCGCGGCGGCGGTGGAAATGGTGCATACATATTCGCTTATTCACGATGACCTGCCGTGTATGGATAATGACGACCTGCGGCGCGGAAGACCGGCTTGCCATATTAAATTCGGCGAGGATACCGCACTGCTTGCGGGCGACGGGCTTTTGACACGCGCGTTCAGTATTATTGCCGATGCCGATATACCTGCCGACAGGGCGGTTGCCTGTGTTTCGGTGCTGTCACGGCTTGCAGGCTTTCACGGTATGATTGGCGGACAGGTAATCGACCTTGAATATGAAAATAAAAAGGCGGATAAGGCAACGCTTTTACAGCTTTGCGGTCTTAAAACCTCCTGCCTTTTACAAGCGGCTTGCAAGCTTGGTTGTCTGCTTTCGGGTGCAGAGCCCGAAAAGATAAAAGCCGCCGATGAATACGCCTATGCGCTTGGAATAGCGTTTCAGATAACCGACGATATTTTAGATGTTACGGGCGACGAAAAGCTTCTTGGCAAGCCTATCGGCAGTGATGCAGACAACAATAAATCCACCTTTGTTTCACTTTACGGTGTAGAGGGTGCGGCTCGTCTTGCTGACGAATATACCGAAAGGGCAGTTGCCGCACTTGCGGTTTTCGGCGACTGTGCCGAAAATCTTAAAAATCTTGCATATACGCTTTTGGGGCGCAAGTCGTAAAAGCCTAATCACAATCAAATGGGGTAATACCTTTGCAATATAATTTTTTGGGCAAAATCAACAGCCCGTCACAGCTAAAGCTGTTGACACACAGTCAAAAGAATATACTTTGCGCCGAAATACGCGCGGAAATAATGAAAACCGTCTCAAAAAACGGGGGTCATTTGGCATCTAACCTCGGTGCGGTAGAGCTTACTGTTGCAATACACAGTTGTTTTAACTCGCCGCAGGACAGCGTTATTTTCGATGTAGGTCACCAAAGCTATGCACACAAGCTGCTTACAGGCAGGTTTGACCGCTTTTCGACTCTTCGCCGAAAGGACGGTATTTCGGGCTTTATGCGTCCCGATGAAAGCGAATACGACCCATTTGTAACAGGGCACAGCAGTAATTCTATTTCAGCCGCTTGCGGCTTTTGCGCCGCGGATAAGCTGTCAGGCAACAAAAACTATTCGGTTGTCGTTGTCGGCGACGGTGCGTTGACGGGCGGCATGTCGTTCGAGGGGTTTAACAATGCCGCAGATAAGCGCGGTCTTATTGTTATATTCAACGACAACAAAATGTCTATTTCAAAAAATGTCGGCTCTCTTGCAAGACATCTTAATAGTGTAAGGACAAAGCCTGCCTATTACCGTACCAAGCGTGTGGTAGATAACTTTGTTTCTGGTATTCCGCTTATCGGCAAATATTTGCGCAAAGCGATTTACGACTCAAAAGCAATGCTGAAAAATGCAATTTACAGAACCAACTATTTTGAAAGTATGGGCTTTGACTATCTTGGTCCCGTTGACGGGCATAATATAGAAACGCTTTGCCGCGTTATGGACATCGCAAAGCACGCCAAACGCCCCGTCCTTATACACGCGCTTACGGTAAAGGGCAGGGGATATAAGTATTCCGAGGCTATGCCGGACAGCTATCACGGTGTTTCGCCGTTTAATATAAATACAGGCGTAGGCACTGCGGGCGGTGTTAATTTTTCAGCAAGCTTCGGCGAGGCTCTTGCCGAAATTGCCGAGAATGACGAGAAGGTTTGCGCAATAACCGCCGCTATGACCGAGGGAACAGGCTTGCAAAATTTCGCACTGCGCTTTCCCGAAAGGTTTTTCGATGTCGGCATTGCCGAGCAACACGCGGTGACCTTTGCCGCGGGTCTTGCCGCAAAGGGAATGAAACCGTTTTTTGCTGTCTATTCTTCCTTTTTACAGCGCGGCTTTGACCAAGTTTTCCACGACGCCGCAATTGCACAGCTACCGCTTACGCTTTGTATTGACAGGGCAGGGCTTACAGGTAACGACGGTGAAACGCATCAGGGTGTTTTCGATGTATCGTTCCTTTCGCAAATACCGCATATAAAGCTTTTTGCACCCACAACTTATGCAGAGCTGGCACATATACTCAAAGCCGCGGCTAACCGCGAAAGCGGCGTGTGGGCTATACGCTATCCGCGCGGCACAGAGGCACCCTTGCCGCAAAATATGCAAAGCTTTTGCGACCCGTTCGCATTTTTCGGAAATGACCGTGATACCGTTGTGGTTTCGTACGGTGTAACCTTTGGCTATGCCGTTTCGGCACTTGGTGACAGAGTGGATTATTGCAAGTTGAATTGCCTTGAATGTGGCGATGAGCTGACAAAAAAGCTTGCTAAGTATAAAAGGATATTCTTTTTCGAGGAGAATGTGCGCCGCGGCGGAATAGGCGAGCGCTTGGCACTTAACCTGTTGCAAGGCGGATACGGCGGCAAGTACCGACTAATCGCAGTGCCCGATGAATTTGTACGGCAGGCAACACAAGGTGAACAGCGTGCAGAATACGGGCTTGATGCCGAGGGTATAAAAAACACTGTTTTCGGAGGAACTGATGACTGAAAAGAAAAGATTGGATACCGCCGTTTTCGAGGCAGGCTATGCCGAAAGTCGTGAAAAAGCGCGTGCGCTGATAATGGCAGGTGTCGTTTTTGTCAATAACCAAAAAGCGGATAAGGCAGGGCTTACTTTAAAGCCCGATGATGTTTTGGAGGTTCGCGGAAATCCGCTTAAATATGTCAGCCGCGGCGGCTTAAAGCTTGAAAAAGCAATGTCGGTGTTCCCGATAAAGCTTGACGACTGCATTTGTGCAGACATCGGTGCATCTACGG
>CAZIEH010000117.1:0-4495 GCA_964538695.1 uncultured Eubacterium sp.
TAATTATCTATGTCGGTTGCGGCGAACGCGGAAACGAAATGACACAGGTTCTTGATGAATTCGGTGGCCTTGTCGACCCACGAAACGGCAGAAAGTTGACAGACAGAACCGTTTTGATTGCAAACACATCAAATATGCCTGTTGCTGCGCGTGAAGCCTCAATTTACACAGGTATTACAATTGCCGAATACTACCGCGATATGGGCTATGATGTTGCAATGATGGCAGACTCTACCTCGCGTTGGGCTGAGGCTTTGCGTGAAATTTCGGGTCGACTTGAGGAAATGCCTGCCGAAGAAGGCTTCCCATCATACCTGCCGTCGCGTCTTGCACAGTTTTATGAGCGTGCAGGTCGTGTTGCTACGCTCGGCGGTGACGAGGGCAGTGTTTCCGTTATCGGTGCGGTATCGCCGCAGGGTGCCGATTTTTCCGAGCCTGTTACGCAAAACACCAAGCGTTTTACGCGTGTTTTCTGGGCACTTGACAAGTCACTCGCATATGCGCGACACTATCCCGCTATCAACTGGAACACAGGTTACAGCGAATACGCCGATGATTTAAGTGATTATTTTAATACAAATATCGCGCCCGACTTTATGACATTACGCAACCGTTTAATTTCAATTTTGCGTGAAGAAAACGAGCTTATGGAGATTGTAAAGCTTATCGGTGCAGATGTGTTACCGAACGGGCAAAAGCTTGTTATAGATATTGCAAGGCTCATTCGTGTCGGCTTTTTACAGCAGAACGCATACCACAAGGATGATACCTATGTACCGCTTGAAAAGCAGTATCTTATGATGAAAACCATTTTGCATTTGTACGACCGTATGGGCGAGGCGGTAAATGCAGGTATTTCGGTTTCTAATATTGCAAGCACAGGTATTTACGATAAGCTTATTAAAATGAAGTACGACATTCCGAACGAAAAAACCGAAATTTTTGAAGAGTATATTAAGCTTATTGACACTACCGTCGACGAGATTGTACGAAAGGGGTGAGAGGTATGATTATCGAACACATCGGTTTAAAAGAAATTAACGGTTCTCTTGTTGTTTTGGACGGTGTTGAAAATGCATCTTTTGAAGAGCTTGTCGAGCTTCGCTTTGACAGCGGCGAAATTCGAAAGGGCAGAATAGTCCAAATAAGCGGAAAACGCGTTGTTATACAGGTTTTCGAGGGCACTTCGGGTATTTCTTTGGATAATTCGCGAATCATTACCTCGGCGCATCCTATGATGTTGCCTGTTTCGACCGAGCTTTTGGGCAGAACCTTTAACGGTGTCGGTACACCGATTGACGGCTTTGGACCGATTTTCAGCGAAAAACAGCTTGATATTAACGGTATGCCAATCAACCCTGTTTCAAGACTGTACCCGAGAAACTATATAAATACTGGTATTTCGACAATAGATACTCTTTTTACCCTGATTCGCGGTCAAAAACTGCCGATTTTTTCAGGCTACGGTATGAAGCATAACGAGCTTGCGGTGCAAATTGTAAGACAGGCGAAAATTTCGGGCGCGGATAAAGATAATTTTGCGGTCGTTTTCGCCGCAATGGGCGTAAAGCACGATGTTGCCGATTATTTTAAAAGATGCTTCGAGCAATCTGGTGTTCTTGAGCGTGTTGTTATGTTCCTTAACCTTTCTGATGACCCGATTATTGAGCGTATTTTAACACCGCGTTGTGCGCTTACGGCGGCTGAATATCTTGCTTTTGAAAAGGATATGCATGTTCTTGTCGTTATGACGGATATGACCTCATACAGCGAGGCTTTGCGTGAATTCAGCTCTTCAAAGGGTGAAATTCCGGGCAGAAAGGGCTATCCGGGTTATCTTTATTCGGATTTGGCATCTCTTTACGAGCGCGCAGGTATGCTTAAAGACTCAAAAGGCTCTGTAACCCAAATTCCGATTTTAACTATGCCGAACGATGACATTACGCACCCTGTACCTGACCTTACAGGCTATATTACAGAGGGACAGATAGTCCTTGACCGTTCACTTGATGCAAACGGTGTCTATCCACCTGTAAGCGTTTTGCCAAGTCTTTCGCGTCTTATGAAGGACGGTATCGGCGAGGGCTTTACAAGGGCTGACCATTCGGCACTTTCCAATCAGCTTTTCTCATCTTATTCCAAGGTTCAGGATGCACGCGCACTTGCATCTGTTATAGGCGAAGACGAACTGTCGGATATAGACAAAGCATATATAAATTTCGGTAAAGAGTTCGAAAGCCGATTTATTTCGCAATCTTTCAACGAAAACCGCACGGTCGAGGAAAGTCTTGACCTTGGGTGGGAGCTTTTGAAGCTGTTGCCTGTATCCGAGCTTGACCGTATCGATGACAAGCTGATTGAACAGTACTTAAAATAATTTTATTTATTAAAAAAAGGGGGGATAGCCGTGGCAATGCCGTCACCTACAAAGGGTAATTTACTTGCATTAAAAAAATCCTTACAGCTTGCACAGCTGGGGTACGAGCTGCTTGACAGAAAGCGTAATATTCTTGTTAAAGAAACTGTCGGTATGATTGACAAAGCAAAGCTTCTTGAAAAAGAAATGCGCGACGCATATACTGCCGCGCACGCCGCTATTAAAGAGGCGAATATGCAGCTTGGTATTGTCGACACTGTTGCCGCCGCTTGTCCGCTTGATAATAATATCGAAATAGTTTATCACAGCATTATGGGCGTTGATGTACCGCATATCAACGGCGGTAAACCCGATTTGCACAATTTTTACGGCTTTTACGACAGTACGGCAAAGCTTGACAAGGCTCTTGTAAGCTTTTCGAAGGCAAAAGCTCTGACTATGCAGTATTCAGAGCTTGAAAACAGCATTTTCAGCCTTGCCGACGGTATTAAACACACCAAAAAGCGTGCAAACGCACTGAAAAATATAATAATTCCCCGTATGCAGTCGGAAATTACCTATATTACCGCGGCACTTGAGGAAAAAGAGCGCGAGGAATTTACGCGACTTAAAGTTATTAAAAGCACGGTACGGAATAATAACCGATAATCATAATTCACACTTTCTGAGTATTTTGAGTAAAATATTTCAGGAGGCGTGAATTATGGCTGTTTTTCGGCGTAAAATGTTTAAAAGCGGTCACAGAAGCTGTTTAAAATATATTTCGCTGACCGTTGCTGTGACAGTTGCGGTATCAGCTGTACTGTTCGTTGATAAATCTGTCGAACAAATGTCGCGCTCTATTTCCATAATGACCGCCGAGGAGCTGATTTACAAAGCTGTTAATTCTGCGGTTGAAAATCAACTGAGCCGACAAAACCTTTCGTATTACGACATAATTTCAACTAAAAGCGAAAACGGCAGTATTGCCGCGGTAACCGCGAATACGGCGGCGATAAATCTTTTAAAATCGACTATTACATTAGATGCAGAAAAAAGCCTTGAAAAGTATAAAAATCTTAAAATTTCGGTACAACTCGGCAGTGTTACGGGCAGTGCGTTTCTTTCAAACCGCGGTCCGCAGGTCAACCTGTATTATGATTTTTACAGTACAATAAATTCGGTATTTTGCGATGAATTTGTTGCCGCCGGGCTTAACCAAACAAAGCATATTTTAAAGCTTGTTGTCTTGGCAAAATATTGCCTTGTTGTCGTCGACGAGGAATTTGATGATACCATTACAACAGAATATATTGTGGCACAAAACATTATTTCGGGTGATGTCCCGACTGCTTACGGCAGAATTTACGGCTTAGATAGCGGTGCAAACGGTACTGCAACCGTATCATAAAATGAAAGGAAAAATAAATATGCCCGATAACGACATAAAAAACCTTATTGATACTCTTACAGCAAATCTGAAACACCACAGCTATTTGTATTACGAGCTTGATAACCCCGAAATTGACGATAGGGAATATGACCTTTTACAGCGACAGCTTAAATCTCTTGAAGAACAGTATCCGCAATATGCGCACGCTGACTCGCCGACGAAAAATGTCGGTGGCAGTGTTTCGGCAAAGTTTTCAGCGGTGCATCATTCGGTAAGAATGGAGAGCCTGCAAGATGCTTTTTCTTTTGAAGAGTTACGCGAATTTGACCGCCGCGTTAAGGAAATGTGCGGTGAAAATATCAGCTATTCGGTAGAGCCGAAAATCGACGGACTTTCGGTTTCTCTTTTATACCGCGACGGTGTTTTAACTGTCGGTTCAACCCGTGGTGACGGCGACGACGGCGAGGATATTACCGAAAATATAGAAACCATTTCATCCGTACCGCGTTTTATTAAAAACGCACCATCGCTTTTAGAGGTACGCGGTGAAGTTTATATGTCGCATAAATCGTTTGAAAAATTTTGCGAATATCAGGAAATTAACGAGCTTCCTTTACCTAAAAACCCACGCAACGCCGCCGCAGGAAGCTTGCGCCAAAAGGATGCAAGGATTACAGCACAGCGCGATTTGGATATTTTTCTGTTTAATATTCAGCAAACATCAAATGAGGATATCACATCACATA
>CAZIEH010000118.1:0-4401 GCA_964538695.1 uncultured Eubacterium sp.
GGTTATGAGCCCGACGAGCTACCATCTGCTCTACCCCGCGATATATGTCGTACCGACTTGGTACTATCATATTATACTACAAGGTTTACAAAAAAGCAACCCCTAAATTTTAAAAAAGTAAATTTATTTTTCGACACTCTTTTCGACTTTCGGTATGTATCTTATATAACTGTAATTACTGCACTGACTTCTTTGTTTCATAGTATTATAAATTGTGTTTTTTAAATTCTCGGCTTTTTCTTTGTCAGAGTCACCCTCGGCAAAAAACGGACCGTCAATATACACAGTCATAAGCGGTTTTTTAAAAAGCTTGCTTTTTGTATATGTTGCTGTCATTGAAAAAGAGGGAACAGAAAGCTTTGACGGAAATTTAAACGACGATGCACCAAATGGGCGAATATCGGTATAATATTCCCAAACATGGGCTTCGGGGTATATTACAACAGCATTACCGTTCCCGATTCTGTATTTTATCGCTTTTGTAAGCTCTACAAGTCCGTGTCTGTCGCCCGAAATCGGTAATGCCCCAAGGTACGGAAGTATTTTGCGCACTACGGGTATACCGTAATTTGCTGTCGAAACAAGTGTATAAATTCTTTTCGGAAGTGCGCAATGCGCCGGAATGAATACATCACCCACGGGTTGGGTATGATTGCCGTAAATAAAGCAACCCGATTTTGTGCTTTTAAGCTTGCTTTTGCCTATGATACGCATATGAAGAAACAGCCTTAAATACACATTGGAAATTGCCACTGCAAGGGAATAAACCACTGCCGATATTACTTTTGCCGCAAACGAGTTCTTTACCCATTTATATCCATTTGGCAGCTGTGCGTTGTTGAATTTTTCGTTTTCGAAATCGTCTTTATAGGACGAAAAGTATCTGTATCGGTTTTTCATATATCGTCTTTCCAACCGGCTATGTCGCTTTGTTCGAAATTATATGTCAGCGGCTTGCCGTAAACGGTTTCGTAGCACTCTTTTTTCAGCTTATAGTCGCTTTGTGCAAGAAATTCAGTATTTTCTTTAACGCTTTTGTTATGGTCGGGGTAGAGGACACCGAGAATGTGCAAGCGGTATTTTACACATTTAAAATCGGGGTTGTTTTCATCTTTTTCAGTATCAATTATTTCTGTAAAGCAAGAAAGCACAGGTACAGAAAGCTTTGCCGCGAAAAAGTATGCGCCGTTTTTCGGCGGTCGCGGCTTTCGGTAATTGAACCACATTTCCTGCTCTGGGTAAAGTAAAACTGCTTGCTTTTTTTGCACAAGCCTTTCTTCAAGCACCGTCATAAAACCGCGCGCAAGATAACGCGGCTCTGTCGATATTGGTATAGTGTCGGCATAGCGCATTATAAAGCCGATTGTTCCACCCATTGCAAAGTTGCTTATCTGACTAATTATGCCTAGGTGCCGTCTGCCGAGGCGTGTTACGAGTGCGCGTATAATTGTGTTTTCAAACTGGTTAAAGTGGTTTGTCGTAATAATAACGCCGCCGAGGTCGTCGGGTATTTTTTCAAGCCCCGTGAACTCGGTTTCTTTATTTATCTTTTTGGTGGCGGTTTTTACCATAGCAAGGCAAAATGCGCGCTTAATTTTGTAGGTGAGTCGGTTTCTGCTTTCTAAAAAATCGTCGGTAATTTCGCGTGACATAGCAGATGTAAGCACGGGGTCACCGGTTTCTGTTTTCTTGTAAAAGTCGCCACTTTCAGCCGCGTTTTTTATGTTGTTTATAACCGCATTTCGATCGTTACCGATAATCATAATCTTATTTTAACCCCATTATCATAAAGCTTTTTAAATGTCACATCGTTGCCCGTGATTTCCGCGCCGCGTTTTACAAGCAGTGACAAACATTCGCTGTCGGCTTTTTTATGCTCCTCGTCATAGCTGTCCTTATACGCTTTTATTTCCTCAATAAAGCCGCTGTCCGCGGCATATTTCCAAAATTCGTCGGCATATTGCACGCCGTCGTAACACCACGGCTTTGAAAAAAGATTGTAGTGAATTATGCCTGTATCCGAAAGCCTTTCTCTTACGGGGTTCGGCATAGCATCCCAACGCTCGCAAAGATAGTGAATTTTACCGTTTAGCATTGCGTTAAGGTAATCTTGGTCGGGAGCTATACTGTCAAAATGATAGGTGTTAAGCAGATTTAGAAAATGCCCCTCTAAATCGTTTTCACGCAGTGCTTTAAGGTTCATAAGCAAAACGCCCGAATTAATGTATTCCTCTTTTTTTACACCAACGGCATCGGTAGTGTATTTTACAAGCTCTTTAATATCCGCAATTGAAAGGTCGTTGCAAGCTCCGATATAGCTGTCGCCGATATCGGTATCAAAAAGCTTTGCAATATCATCGGTAATAACGACATCGCTGTCAATATATATCCCCCTGTCATATTGCGGAAACATCGCGGGTATAAACAGTCTGAAATAAATTGTCAGCGTAAAATAGTCACAACGCAGACGGTTACTCATTCTGTCGTCAAGCGCATCAAAATCAGCTTTCATTTCGGTAAGCATTATTTTGAAATTATCTGTTTCAAGCGCTTTAAGCTTTTTGTAATTTTCATCCGTTAAATCTTGGTACAGCACTATCGCGCGGTAATTGCGATTTTCAGAGCAGTTTTTAACCGCCGAATTTATTGCAACCGCCAAAAACGGTGCATATGAGTTGTCAATTGTAAAAAATACGGGAATTTCTTTGTTCATATCAGCTTGTTCTCCTTAGCAAAATTTAATATATCATCGAACCTGTCAACTTTCAGTATTGTATGTATTTCCTCACTCCACGGCTTTACCGTGACAGAATGAAAATAGGGAAGAAATTTGAAAAAAGTGGTAAAATGCTTGAATACCGTGTCATTACGAATTTCACCCTGACAGTTATACTTTCGGTCGATTTTAAGCTTTTTCGCCAACTTGTTCAGCGCTGTTTGGTCGGGCATAAACATCTTTTTTTCTACACATAATTGGCGACACTCGGTAAATAATCCGTTTTGCCTTATTCTTTGCATATTCATTAACAGCACACCCGAATTTAGGTAATCGTGCATAAATATGTTACCGAAAAACCACTTTCCGTACCTGTCAGGAACACCGCATATATCGTATTGCGACAGTGGTATGCTTTCCATATTTTCAAATCGCTTTAAGCACATAACATCGGCATCAAGGTATAGTATATTATCGGGTATTTCGGTAACAAGGTCTGCAAACAGCCGCAGCATACACATTGGGGTAAACCGAGTTTTAATATTTGCTGTCGGCAGTTCGCGCGAAAAAAGCGTTGTAATGTCGAATATGCGCACAAGGCATTTATTTTTCATTACTTGCTCAAGCTTTTTACCAAAGCGTTGTGAAATTGCTTTTCTTTCGCCGAGCGATGCCGTAAGTATGTAAATATCAAGCGGCTTTTCGGCGTGCTTACAAAGTGAAATTACCGAAAGTGCGATACCTTTTTCAACACCGCTGTCGCCGCAATAAAGTATGTTCATTCTGTTTCACCCCTCGGTTTAAAATTATAAAAGTAAGAGGTGGTAGAGTAAACCTAATTATTGCGGATTTTGTTCTACGATAGCGTTTTCTGTCGGAGTAGAGATTCTATACCTCTCTCTACAAATTGTAGAATTGTAGGCGTTACGCGGCAAAATAGGCTTATTTTCGACTAAAAAGTGCTAAGAAGAATATAAAAAAACCGCCGCACAGTGTGCGACGGCATAGAATTTCAACAAGAGATAAGCGATTTTATTTTATTGCTTTTTTTGCTTTTTCGGCTTTTTAATGAATGACCAAAGTATTACAACAACTTGACCCGCAATGCCAAGCAGATAAATAAGCGCGACATTTACGCCGAAATACAAAAATGTAATATGTATTGTGGCAAGTATTGACCAAATAAGTGCGGATATAATGTAGTAGTTGTTTCTCGGATTGAACCAAATTGAATTGAAAACCAATTTAATAATTATCACGACGGGCAGGGCATAGACGAAATAGAGCCACTGAAAGGTTACCTTGCTTGAAACCAGCGAGGTAATGACAAAGGCGAAAATGGCAATTATCCACGCAATGCTTTCGGAAATATATGTGATCATACGGCGGTTGTACTTGGTTTCCTTTTGCTTGCTTTGCTTTACACTGTCCTCAAGACTTTCTTTACCCACCATATAGTCAAGCGATACACCGAAAAGCTCTGCCAAAGCAACAAGCACCGAAACATCGGGTGTGGACTCTGCACGCTCCCACTTAGAAATGGTTTTGTCGGAATAATTCAGCTTTTCGCCAAGCTCAAGCTGGGTCATATTATTAAGTATGCGCAGTTCGGTAATGTTTTTCGCAACAATTGCTTTAATATCTTCCATATACAGCTTCTCCTTATAAATATACTGTTATTATAC
>CAZIEH010000119.1:0-4360 GCA_964538695.1 uncultured Eubacterium sp.
TATGTGCGATGTCCTCGAACCACTGACCGACAGGGAATTTGAAATTGTGTTCAAGCCAAAATTCGCGACGGTAGATTTTATTCCAAGCAAAAGAATTTGCAAAGCGCAAAATACGCGGTGACTCTTGTACGCTTTTGCCGAAATGCTTCATACTATTGCCGTAATATTTTCTTTTTACGGTCGTCTTGAAAACATCTGAATAAGGCGAGTTGACAACATCTGCACCTGTTTCCACGGCTTTTTCGTACATTTTCTCGAACATATCAATATCAACATAGTCATCGCTGTCGATAAATGCAAGATATTCACCCGTTGCCCTTTTGATACCGTAGTTTCTTGCATCGGACAAGCCGCCGTTTTCTTTGATAAAAGAACGAACGGTTTGCGGATATTTTGCCGCATATTCATCGATTATTTCCTGACTGTTGTCGAGCGAGCCGTCGTTAATAACCAATATTTCAATTTCTTTAAGTGTTTGGTTGACAAGTGTATCAAGACACTTTCTCAAATACTTCTCGACATTGTAAACAGGAACGATAACAGACACCTTTGGCGCCATAATAACAAACTCCCTTTCGATTTATAACCGCATTTATTTTTTGTTTTTTAAATCAGATTGTTACATCACGATATATAATGTATACCGCGTTTACAAATTATACATTATTTTTACCATATTGTCAACAATCAACTAAGCATTAAAACGAAGTATGCGTATATAGCATAAATAAACCTAAAAAACGACACATAGGATGTTAATTTTCACCAATTTGCGCGTTATATGTTCAAAATTAGAAAAAGTAATGTAACTCTTCATCTGAAATCGGCGATTTTTGAATATTTATTGTTGTATTTTATCAAAAATGTTGTTATACTTATATATGTAATAATATATCGTGGGCAAGGTGTTATCAAAATGAATATATTACATTTAAAATATGCTGTGGAGGTTGCGAAAACAGGCTCTCTTAACAAAGCGGCGGAAAATCTTTTTATGGCACAGCCGAATTTAAGCCGAGCTATAAAAGAATTGGAGTCGTCGCTAGGAATAACCATATTCTCGCGTTCACCAAAAGGCATGGTCGCGACAGATGACGGCGAGGAGTTTTTACACTATGCACGAAAAATACTTTCGCAAATCGACGAGGTAGAGGCTATTTACAAATCCAACGCGCCGCAAAAGCAGATGTTCTCTATCTCAGTTCCGCGCGCAACCTATATTTGCGAGGCTTTTTCCGAATTTTCGAAAAAAATCGACAACACCCTACCCGCAGAGCTTTTCTACAAAGAAACCAACGCTATGCGCGCGATTAAAAACATTACCGACGCCAACTACAAGCTGGGCATTTTGCGATATGCCGAAAATTACGACAAATATTTTAAGACTATGCTTGAGGAAAAGGGACTCGGTTATGAGATAGTCGCAGAATTTTCGTATAAAATAATTATGAGCAAGTCGCACCCCTTGGCGGCAAAAAGTGAAATATCGCTCGGCGACCTGCGCCCATATACCGAAATTGCACACGCCGACCCGTTTGTGCCGTCACTTCCTATGTCTGCCGTTCGTCGCGAGGAATTACCGAACGATTGCGAACGCCGCATATATGTTTTTGAGCGTGCAAGTCAGTTTGAGCTGTTGCAAAACAACACCGAAACCTTTATGTGGGTCTCCCCTATTTCGGGCGAAATGCTTGACCGATATTCGCTTGTTCAAAAAAAATGCACTGAAACAGGTCGAGTTTACAAGGATGTTTTGATTTACCGTAAGGACTACAAGCTGACCGCACTTGACAAGCTGTTTATAAACGAGCTTTGCCATGCAAAACGCAAGTATATTAAAGACTGATTTCGCCGATAATATTTTAAAGCTTTCATATTTCACCACAGTATATCGATAAATATATTACCGATATATAAAATGCATAATTGCACTGTAACAGCCTCTATGTTAAAATATTAACAAACAAGGAGGTGTACTGTGTAATGAATAGTCCCTGCGTGCCGAAAGCAACGCTTGGCAGACTGCCCGCATATCTGCGGTACTTAAAAACAATATCCGAAAAATGCGACAATGTTTCTTCGACCGCAATTGCGAAAGCGATGGGTTACGGCGAGGTTCAGGTCAGAAAAGACCTTGCGGCGGTAAGCGGTAAAGGAAAACCTAAAATCGGCTATGAAATTGCCGAGCTTATCGCACAGCTTGAACACTGCTTGGGACAGCAGAACAAACGGAATGTTGTTTTGATAGGTGCGGGAAAGCTGGGTATGGCACTTCTCGATTACGAGGGGTTTGCCGATTACGGTCTTGAAATATCGGCGGCTTTTGACACACGCGTGCAAAATCGCGAGCTTTCGCAAAACGGTAAGCCGATTTTGCCGATGAACGAGCTTTCGAATTTTTGCCGACAAAACAATACAACAATCGGTATACTTGCCGTGCCGAAAAATGCGGCACAGGAGGTATGTGACACTCTGGTACAGTCCGGCATAACATCGGTCTGGAGCTTTGCACCGGTAAACCTTATTGTTCCCGACGGCGTATTTCTGCGACAGGAAAATCTTGCACTGTCGCTTGCGTATTTAAGCAGACGGGAAAACGAACAAAAAAGCATATAAATACAGGAGGACAATTATATGAAAACCTACGAAATTGTAGACGGCGTTGAAAAATTGGAAGAAGCCCTTGCGAGGGTAAGAGCAGCACAGAAGAAGTTTGCTACCTTTACCCAAGAGCAGGTTGACAAAATCTTTTTGGCAGCCGCCTCGGCAGCAAACAAACAGCGTATTCCGCTTGCAAAAATGGCAGTGGAAGAAACAGGTATGGGTATTGTTGAGGACAAGGTTATTAAAAACCACTATGCCTCTGAATACATCTACAACTACTACAAAGACACAAAGACCTGCGGCGTTATAGAAGAAGATACAGCCTATGGTATTCGCAAAATTGCCGAGCCTATCGGCGTTATCGCGGCGGTTATCCCCACAACCAACCCCACATCGACCGCTATTTTCAAAACCCTTATCGCACTTAAAACACGCAACGGTATTATCATCAGCCCTCACCCCCGTGCAAAGCAGTCGACAATTGCCGCGGCTAAAATCGTTCTTGAAGCCGCAGTTGCCGCAGGCGCACCCGAGGATATCATCGCTTGGATAGATGTTCCCAGCCTTGATATGACAAACCTTGTTATGAAAGAGGCTGACATTATCCTTGCAACAGGCGGTCCCGGTATGGTTAAAGCCGCTTATTCAAGCGGTAAGCCCGCACTCGGTGTCGGCGCGGGTAACACACCTGCCATCATTGACGACAGTGCCGATATTTTACTTGCCGTCAACTCAATTATCCATTCAAAAACTTTCGATAACGGTATGATTTGCGCATCTGAGCAGTCGGTTATCGTTCTTGACAAAATTTATGATGCGGTTAAGACAGAGTTTGCAACACGCGGTTGCTACTTCCTTGACCCCGAGGAAACCGAAAAGGTAAGAAAGACCATTCTTATAAACGGCGCACTTAACGCAAAAATCGTCGGTCAAAAGCCGCAGACAATTGCCGCCTTGGCAGGCGTAACCGTTCCCGAGGGCACAAAGGTTCTTATCGGCGAGGTTGAAAGCGTTGATATAAGCGAAGAGTTTGCACACGAAAAGCTTTCACCCGTTCTTGCAATGTACCGTGCAAAGGATATTCAGGACGCTTTCTCTAAAGCAGAACAGCTTGTTGCAGACGGCGGCTACGGTCACACCTCCTCTATCTATCTTGATGTAACAACACAGCAGGAAAAGCTTAACGAATTCCAGTCAAGAATGAAAACCTGCCGTATAGTTGTCAACACCCCGTCCTCACACGGCGGTATCGGCGACCTTTACAACTTCAAGCTTGCACCGTCGCTTACACTCGGCTGCGGCTCTTGGGGCGGCAACTCGGTCAGCGAAAATGTCGGCGTAAAGCATCTTATCAACATCAAAACCGTTGCCGAGAGGAGAGAGAATATGCTTTGGTTCCGCGCACCTGAAAAGGTTTATATCAAAAAAGGCTGTCTGCCCGTTGCACTTGACGAGCTGAAAAATGTTATGAACAAGAAAAAGGCGTTCATTGTAACCGACAGTTTCCTTTACAATAACGGCTATACCAAGCCGATTACCGACAAGCTTGACGAGCTTGGCATAACCCACACAACCTTCTTTGAGGTTGCACCCGACCCGACACTTGCAAGTGCAAAAGCAGGTGCAGCACAGATGACAGCATTCCAGCCCGACTGCATTATCGCACTCGGCGGCGGTTCGGCAATGGATGCCGCCAAGATTATGTGGGTACTTTACGAGCATCCCGAAGCGGACTTTATGGATATGGCAATGCGCT
>CAZIEH010000120.1:0-4171 GCA_964538695.1 uncultured Eubacterium sp.
ATATTGATACGATGGTTTTTCCAAAAACAGGTAGTAGCAGCGGAGGTAATTGTAATACCTCTCTCCTGCTCTTGCTCCATCCAGTCCATAGTGGCACTACCGTCGTGGGTTTCGCCGATTTTATGGTTGACACCGGTGTAGTAAAGTATACGCTCGGTGGTGGTGGTTTTACCTGCGTCGATATGGGCCATAATACCAATATTTCTTGTAAGTTCCAAAGAAACTTTTCTAGGCATAATGTCCTCCTAAAATAAATAACATTCGTTTGATGGAATTACCATCTGTAGTGAGCGAACGCCTTGTTAGCTTCAGCCATCTTATGGGTGTCTTCACGCTTTTTAGCTGCGCCACCCAAACCATTGGTTGCGTCCAAGATTTCACCGGCGAGGCGCTCTTTCATAGTAGCCTCGGAACGAGCGCGGCTGTAAGTAGTAAGCCAACGCAAACCCAATGTCTGCTTTCTTTCGGGGCGAACCTCGAAAGGTACCTGGTAGGTTGCACCGCCCTTACGGACAGCCTTAACCTCTAACTGCGGCATAACATTTTCCATAGCCTGTTCAAAAACCTCAATGGGTTCTTTACCAGTCTTTTCCTGAATGATGTCGAAAGCACCGTAGACGATTTTCTGGGCAACACCCTTTTTACCGTCAAGCATAACATTGTTGATCAAACGGGTAACAATTTTAGAATTGTACACCGGATCCGGCAAAACATCTCGTTTTGCAATAAAGCCTCTTCTTGGCACTTCACTTCCCTCCTTCACATTAATGATATCATAGGTACTCGAGCGACAAATTCCCGTGGTACCAAGCAGTAGGCGAAATATATATTATAACGCCGCTGCCCAGTAATGCAGCGAAGACTTGTCAACATTTTGAGAGTGTGCTTTTTACTTGGCAGCACTTGCCTTCGGGCGCTTAGCGCCGTACTTAGAACGGGATTGCATTCTGTTTGCAACACCCTGCGTATCAAGAGTTCCGCGAATGATGTGATAACGCACACCGGGAAGGTCCTTAACACGTCCGCCACGGATAAGAACAACACTATGTTCCTGCAAGTTGTGGCCTATACCGGGAATGTAGGCAGAAACCTCAATTCCGTTTGAAAGACGAACTCTGGCGATTTTACGCAAAGCCGAGTTAGGCTTTTTAGGAGTAGAAGTCTTTACAGCGGTACAAACACCACGCTTCTGCGGCGAAGAAACATCGGTCTGGCGCTGCTTCATAGAGTTGAAACCCTTGAGCAATGCAGGAGCCTTTGCTTTCTTTTCGATAGTAGAGCGTCCGTTGCGTACTAACTGGTTAAAGGTTGGCATAATACACCTCCTCACACAAAGTATATATTCATAAGGCAAAGCCCTGTGAAATCACAACACGGCGAACACGGCATTTTGCACAATGTCGCCAAAGACCGTATGGGGATATTTACATACTCCCACACATTTTATGATTTTACCATATACTATATCGGCTTGTCAAGTATTTTTGCATATTTTTTCGGCACGGTAAAAATTACCGCGCCGAAACTTTACAAAACTTATTCCTCGGTAACCGCAACTTGTACAGGTTCTTCTTGCAAGCTATGCTCGTAAACATCGTGAACCTCGTCGTCGGTGGCATCGTCCGAATTGATTTCGCCGCCGAGACCTGTACCCGCAGGTACAAGCTTACCGATAATAACATTTTCTTTAAGACCGAACAACGGGTCGACTTTGCCGTGGATAGCGGCATCTGTAAGAACCCTTGTGGTCTCTTGGAATGATGCGGCGGAGAGGAACGACTCTGTCGCCAAAGACGCCTTTGTAATACCGAGAAGTGTCGGGTCGTAGGTTGCAACCGAAAGACCCTCTTCACCTGCGGCAATTCTCGCCTCGATTTCATCATTCTGCGCATAAACCTCGCCGCGGTCGACAAGCGTGCCAGGCAAGAGGTCGGTGCTGCCGTTGTCTATAATGCGAACCTTGCGCATCATCTGACGAACGATAACCTCGATATGCTTGTCATTGATATCAACACCCTGCAAGCGATATGCGCTTTGAATTTGGGCGATGATGTAATCCTGAACGGCATCGGGACCCATAACCGCAAGAATATCCTGCGGACTTACGGCACCCTCGGTGATAGACTCACCCTTGTTTATTACAGCGCCGTCGGTAACAGATGATTTAATATGATAATCGTACGGAATAACATATTTTCTTTCATCCTTGTTGTCATTATCTGTAACAAATACAACAGTGTTGCGTTTTTCCTCGCCTATGCGAACAGTACCTGTGATTTCACAAATAATACCTGCACGCTTGGGACGACGAGCCTCAAACAGCTCTTCAACACGGGGAAGACCCTGTGTAATATCCTCGGCATTGGCGATACCGCCCGTATGGAATGTACGCATTGTAAGCTGTGTACCGGGTTCACCGATTGACTGTGCGGCTATGATACCGACAGCTTCGCCGGTTGTAACCGCCTTGTTGGTTGCAAGGTTAGAGCCGTAGCACTTTTTACATACGCCATGGCGTGAACGACAGGTAAGGATTGAGCGAATTTCAATGCTTTCGATACCTGCATCGACAATCGCCTTTGCGCCTGCCTTTGTTACAAGACCGCTGTTCTTAACCTTTTCGCCGTTTTCGTCGGTAACATCATTGGCAAACCAAATAACCTCGCCCGTTTCGGGGTTGACGGCGTTGTTAAGCAGATATCTGCCCTCTAAACGCTCGCTCAACGGCTCGATAACAGTGTTACCCTCTTTAATATCGGTAACTGTAAGACCTACCGTAGTATGGCAGTCATCATCGCGAATAATAACATCCTGCGAAACATCGACAAGTCGTCTTGTAAGGTAACCCGAGTCGGCTGTACGCAACGCGGTATCGGCAAGACCTTTACGCGCACCACGCGAGGAGATGAAGTATTCCAAAACCTTTAGACCTTCACGGTAGTTGGCACGAATAGGAACCTCGATAACCTGACCCGATGTATTGGAAATAAGTCCGCGCATACCTGCAAGCTGACGAATCTGGTTCATAGAACCACGCGCGCCCGAGTCTGCCATCATATAAATCGGGTTGAACTCGTCAAGGTTGTCTTTAAGTGCATCGGCAACCTCGTCGGTGGTGTTGTTCCAAATGTTGATAACCTGCGAAAGACGCTCGTTATTGCTGATAAAGCCGTCCTCGTACTGCTCGTTTACAACATCAATCTTTTCTTCCGCGCTCTTAATAAGCTCGGGCTTATTGGGTGGAATTACGGCATCGGACACCGCAACGGTGATAGCGCCCTTGGTGGAGTACTTGAAGCCTGTTGCCTTGATGTTATCAAGAACTATCGAAGACTCGCTTGTTCCGTGAGTATCAATACAACGCTCAACAATTTCACCAAGCTTTTTCTTACCGACCTTATTGGCGACAAGTGTGCCGTCCTTTTCGGTCTTGTAGGGTGAAATTTCAAGGTCAAGCTCGTGACCCTCGACAGTACGGTCAATGTAGCCGAGATCCTGCGGAATAGACTCGTTGAAAATCAAGAAGCCGACAGTTGCATCGACAATTCTTGCAATGTCATTACCGTTACTGTCCTTGCCTGTCATTCTTACCTTTATAGGCGAATGTAGACCGACAACGCCCGCATTATATGCCATAATTGCCTCGTTCTTATCGCGGAAGACCTTGCCCTCGCCGGGCTCGTCGTGCTTGATAAGTGTGAGGTAGTACGAACCGAGAACCATATCCTGCGTAGGTACGCAGACAGGCTTACCGTCCGAAGGCTTGAGCAGGTTATTTGCGGCAAGCATAAGGAAGCGAGCCTCTGCCTGAGCCTCTGCGGAAAGGGGTACATGGACAGCCATCTGGTCGCCGTCGAAGTCGGCGTTGTAAGCGGTACATACCAACGGATGAAGCTTTAATGCACGACCCTCGACAAGAACAGGCTCGAAAGCCTGAATACCCAAGCGGTGAAGTGTAGGCGCACGGTTGAGAAGAACGGGGTGTTCCTTAATAACGGTTTCAAGCGCATCCCAAACCTCGTTGCTTGCGCGGTCAACCATCTTTCTTGCAGATTTAATATTGCCAACAGCGTTGATTTCGACCAAGCGTTTCATAACAAACGGCTTAAAGAGTTCAAGTGCCATTTCCTTCGGCAAGCCGCACTGATACATTTTAAGCTCGGGACCTACA
>CAZIEH010000121.1:0-4163 GCA_964538695.1 uncultured Eubacterium sp.
AGGTAGAGCTGTACGGCGGCGATGCGGGCGCAAAGCTTTCCGAGCTTATAAGCAATAAAAGCTATTCACTTAAAATAACCGACAGCTTCGGCAATTCGCTCTTCACGACATACGATGCCCCCGTCGCCGATTACAAGGGGGACCACCAGCCGAATGCTTTGCCCGACGACAGCGACGGTCGAAAGGGCTTTTTCACCGCCACGGTGGGGGATAGGGAATACCTGCGCTACCGTTGCACGCTTTCTGGTGGCGAAAATTTACAGCTTGGTGTACAGCTTGCCTTGCTTGAAAACAGCGCGGACACGGCGAACGGCTTTATTTTGATTATAGCCTCGGTATGCCTTGTACTTACCCTTATATGGGTGCTTTTGCTTTCGCGAAAAATAGCAAAGCCGATTGTGGAAATCAACGAAATTACAAACGGTATGGCACGGCTCGATTTTTCGCGCAAGCTTACCGTAGACGGTCAGGACGAGATAGCTCGACTTGCGGCGGCGATAAACGAGCTTTCGGGAACGCTTGACAAAACGCTTAAAGACCTTGAGCAAAAGAACGAAAAGCTACGTGGCGAGATAGAGGCGGAACGCAAGCTTGACAAAATGCGAAAAGGCTTTGTCGCAAATGTTTCGCACGAGCTGAAAACGCCGCTTGCCATTATCAGGGGGTATGCCGAGGGTTTAAAGCTTGGTCTTGATGCCGACGGGCAAAAGGAATATTCCGAAGTCATTATCGACGAGGCGGCACGAATGAACGAGATGATTGTAAGCATGCTTGACCTTTCACGGCTTGAATCCGGGCAGATTACGATAAATCCCGAAAAATATGATATTGCCGAGCAGTTGCGCGAATTTGCAGGCAGAATGTCGGGCGAATTTAAGAAAAGAAACGCCACGGTGACGGTCGAACTGCCCGAAACGCTGTTTGTATTTGCCGACAGCGCGCGAATAGCGCAGGTTATAAGCAATTATTTAAGCAATGCCGCAAGTCATTTATCTGACGGCGGCAGAGTGTGCATATTCTCGGCTGTTGATGAAAAAAGCGTTAAAATAAGCGTTTACAATACGGGCGAGCGTATAAGAAAAGAGGATATGCAGCATTTGTGGGAAAGCTTTTGGCGCGGCGAGCAGTCGCATAAGCGTGAAAAAGACCGTTTCGGTATAGGGCTTTCGATAGTGCGTGCCGTAATGGAGCGCCATAACGAGGCTTGCGGTGTCTATAATACAACCGACGGCGTGGTATTTTGGTTTTCGTTGCCGCTTGCCGAATAACAAAAGAAACGGTGGGAATAATACCGACGGGTGAAAATTATGGATTATCTTTTGGTATTGTTTCTTTCAGCCGCATCAATTGTGGTGCTGTTTTTTCTGACAAAGCTTATAGGTAACAAGCAAATAAGTCAGATGACACTTTTCGACTATATCGTAGGTATAACCATAGGCTCGATTGCCGCTGAAATGGCGACGGATATCGACAAAGACGGCTGGACCGCGGTTATAGCGATGGCTGTTTACGCGCTGGCGGCGGTCGGAATATCGGTTTTGTCGAAAAATTCATTGCGACTGCGCCGCTTTTTCGGCGGTAAGGCACTTGTGCTTATGTCGTCGGGTGTGCTTTATCGCGATAATATGAAAAAGGTCGGCTTGGATATAAACGAGTTGCAGTCGCAGCTACGGCTTGGCGGTTTTTTCAATATTGATGATGTTGACACGGTGTTTTTTGAACCGAACGGCAGAATAAGTATATTGCCGCGAACACAGTCGCAGCCGCCGACCGCAAAGCAGCTTGGTGTAAAGACCGAAAAATCCGATGCGCCGAAAAATGTGGTTATAGACGGAAAAATTTTAACACATAACTTAACGGGGTGCGGCAGAAATGAAGAGTGGCTTTCGGCACAGCTTAAAGCGATGGGTCACCCCGATGTCGAAAGGGTGTTTCTTGCAACCTGCGACAGCACGGGCAAGCTTTCGGTATTTTCGGGCGAGGGAAAGCGACCCGAAAACGACCCGTTTTTATAAAAGCAAAAATAAAATATTTTTTATGCAACCGTTGTCGAATTTTCGGCGACGGTTGTTTGCCTTATTTTGTAAATTTGGCGTATAGGGGTTGAAATACCGCGGCGAATAAAGTATAATATTTACGGTTATTTACGACGGTTTTGTCGAAAAACAGCGAAAAGGAAATGAAAATTATGAAAAAAGCGTTAGCACTTATACTTTGTGTACTTACGGTCGCCGCTTGTGCAGGCTGTAAAAGTAAACAGAACAGTTCTTCGGCACCGTCGGCGCCTGTCGCCGTTTCAAGTATAGCCGAGGTTAAGCCCACAACAGTGGTAAATCCGCTTACCGGCGTTGCGGATATGAAAAAAGATGCAAAGCTTTTGCAGCCTGTTGCAATTATGATTAACAACATCGAAACCGCGTGGGGTGTACAGTCCTCGCTTTCGAAAGCCGATGTTGTGTACGAAACATATGTTGAGGGCGGTATTACAAGACTTCTTGCGGTGTATAAGGATATACGCACCGTCGGCGGTGATAAAATAGGTTCACTGCGTTCGGGCAGATATTCGTATGTCGATTTGGCACTTGGTCATGGCGCACAGTTTGTACACGCAGGTCTTGACGAGGTTTACTGCACACCGCATATTCAAGAGGTTGGCACGCAGTCCGTCGACCTTAACACAACCGCCGACCGCACAAGTGTTTTGGGCGGCAACAGCTGTGCCGAGCGTATTTCAAACGGACTTTCGTATGAGCATACACTTTATACCACGGGCAAAGACCTTTACAAGCTTCTTAAAAACAAGGTCGGCTTAAAGCTTAAATCCGAGCAGAAGAATTGGATGAACTTTGTCGACGAGGATAAGAAGTATGTTCCTGCAGACGGCGTGTGTAACGAGGTTACTGTGCCATTTTCGGGCAGTTACACAGCAAGCTTTGTCTACAACTCCAAAACAGGACTTTATGACAAATACCGCTACGGTGCGCCGCAAAAGGATTACAGCGACGGCGAAAAGGTATCATTCGGCAATGTTTTGGCGCTGTATACAAATATTTACACATTCCCCGACGGCAAGCATATGCAGACCGAGCTTTCTTCGGGCAAGGGCTACTACATTTCAAACGGCGGCTATCGCGAAATAAATTGGAGCAAGGGCTCGGCATCTGACTCTATAAAGATAACCGACGAAAACGGAAAAGAAATCGATTACAACCCCGGCAGTACATATGTATGCTTTACAAACACAAGCAATAAAAGTGCAACTGTCATAAAATAATATTTCCGCTTACTAAGGCACATCACCTTAAATTTGCGATGAAATAAAAATAGAAAGGCGACTGTAAAATGCTGTTTTACAGTCGCCTTTTTGTTATTCAAGTCCCATTGCCTGAAGCGGCGAAACCCAGTTTCCGTCGCGGCATATTGCAAAATGCAGGTGACTGTCGTCAAGACATTCGGCAGGCATTTCGCCCACGGTTCCTATAACCTTGCTCATAGTTACCTTGTCGCCCTTTTTTACGCTTGCATCGTTAAGTCCGCAATAATAGCTTTTTATATTGTCGCCGTGATTAATTACAACGGTTTTGCCGTTAATTTTGTCGTCAACTACCTCCTCAACCGTACCGTTGCCGCTTGCCTTTACCTTTGCTCCCGTTTCGGCGGCGATATCTATACCGCAATGAACACGCATATCGCCATGGGTTTTAGAGTACAGTAGGGTATCGTTGCTGAACTGCTTTATTATATTTCCCTTTATCGGCATAGCGAAGGTCAGCGGCTCGGCTTTTGCGGCGACCTCGCTTTTTACGGACGAGCTTTCGGCGGCTTTGCTTTCGGCTGAAGAGGTCGGTGCGGCTGTACTGCTTTCAAGTGGTACTGTGTATCGGCTTGAAGTCGTGCTTTGCGCGCGCGAGCTTACGGTAATTTTTGCCGAGCTTTTTTCGGCAACGCCGTCGCCTGCGGTAAGCCTTGCAATGCCGCCTGCCGTCAGCAATGCAACCGTTGCGACAACATAAAACGCCTTTGAACGGCGCGATTTTTTATCTTTCATCGGTAATCACCCTTTTAATTTTTTTGATTTATATGCGTATTATTGACGGTTTTGAGGTATAATATTCGGGTGAATGACAAAAATTTTTAAATATTTATTCATATAAATATAGGTT
>CAZIEH010000122.1:0-4083 GCA_964538695.1 uncultured Eubacterium sp.
GAACATATGCGGCTGGGTTATTATGGCAAATGCCGCAAGCGCACTACTGCCGAATAACAACGGCGGAACGGTTTTAAAATGCCTTTGTGAGGTTACCACGGGTGTTTTTGCGGCAAAAGACTTTTCGCCCGAATTTACGGCTTTTCTGATATGCTTCGGCGGCTTTTCAGTTCATTTACAGGTTTTGCCGCAGCTTAAAGCTCTCGGGGTGAAATACCGCGACTTTCTTTCGGTTAAATTTTTGCAAGGCATTGCGGCGGCTGTAATTTGCAAGCTAGTTCTGCTGTTCTTTCCGCGCATTATTACCGTTGCGGCTGTGCAAAAGCCAGTTGCAACCCTTTCGGGCAGTGTATACTCTTGCATATGCATTGTCGGGTTTGTTATTATGACTGCCGTTTTTTGCGCAAAATCAAAAAAAGAGGTGGAAAAGCTTGAAAATATATGTTACAATAAATAAAACAAACAAAAGGAAAATCGTTATGAGAAAGAAACTTATAAACAAAGATATACCGCCAATGTGTGAATATTGCCTTTTTTCACAAAAGCTTGCCGCGGACGGAAGTCTGCTGTGCCGCCACAAGGGTATTGTAGATGCACACGACAGATGCAGAAAATATAAATACGATATTTTAAAGCGCAAGCCGCATATACAAAAAAGCGGCGACGATTATACAGACAGTGATTTTCTTATTTAAGCTTTAAATTTTAAAAGCGGCTGTAAAAAACCAAAGTTTTTTACAGCCGCTTTTTTATATCAGCTTTATTGTTGCTATTTCATAGTTTTTAAGAGGAACCGTAACGGTGTCACCCTCTACCGTTAAATCGGCTATCGGGTTTTCAAGCATATCGCAAAGCTGTGCTTTTTCGAACTTAAAGCCGACCTTAAGCTTCGCTTGTACGCGCGAATTTTTGCTTTCGTAAAGTCGCACTACCGTTGCATCGCAATCATAAGCCGCTTTAAGTGTTTCGATAACAACATTTTCACTATCGACAGAAACCGCACTGAAACTGTCGGAAAGCGCACCCGATTTTTCACCTACCGCCGCAACAGCGAAGGGTGCATTAAGCAGATAAGCCTGTCTTACTGTGTCGCAACCGTAAAAATCACCGCGGTGCGGATAAATCGAATATGTAAAACTGTGCTTTCCGCAACCCGAATGTATAAACGGATTGCTTGTGGACTTTATTAAGGTGAGCTTTACGGTACTGCCCTCTACCGAATGACCGTATTTACAGTTGTTTAAAAGACTTACGCCATAGCCGTTTTCACTTACATCGACATACTTTTGTGCGCAAACCTCAAACTGTGCCGACTGCCACGAGGTATTGCTGTTTGTACTGCGCTCGACATTGCCGAATTGTATTTCGAAAACCGCTTTGTCTGTATGAACATCAAACGGGAAAGCCGCTTTCAAAAGCTGACAATCGTTTTGCCAATCAATATCGTTTACGATATCCACACGGCGACAATGGTCATACAGCCTTATTTTTTGCTTTATTACCGATTGCATATAAGTATGCTCGACAGTAAAACCGCCACCGACGCCGTCGATGAATGGGGCAATTTTTGCATTGCCGTCTATAACATACTGTTTTTGTGCGTAATAGGGTTCAAGCTCCCAATTGTCGTATATATGCGGCATATCCTCGAAAACCTGCAATTCATTACCGCATTGACCCTCTACAAAAACCTCGCGATTGTTTTCTTTATCGAAAAGCGAGGTAATTCTTCCCGACGCATCGACAGTAAGCCTGTAATAATCATTCTCGGCAATATTACCGTTTACACTGACGCGATTTTCACTTTTTGTCGGCTTGAAAACGGTGTATCCGTGTGACGGAACAACAGGCGTTTCACAAAGCTCACCGTCTATTTCGACAATTGCACTGTCGGCAAAGCCTGTGGGATTGAAAACAAGATATCCGTCGGTTGCGGCAACCCCGTCCGCCAAGGCTTTAAGTGAATTTTCGTACATTTCACCGACAGAGCTTTTAACTGCGGCATAGTCGCGCTCGCTGTCGTCATAAACCTCTTTTATAGAAGAGCCTGGCAATATGTCGTGAAATTGGTTAAGAAGCACCTTTTCCCAATTATCATACAGCCTATCTTGCGGATAATCGGCACCGATAAGCTTTTGTGCCGTAACTGCGGCAGATTCAGTACCTTGTAACAGCAATTCACAAGTACGGTTATTCTTTTTATTTTGCGCAACAGAGGTATATGTTCCGCGGTGATATTCAAGATAAAGCTCACCTACCCAACGCGGCGTACGCTTTAACCTTTTTGCGTTCTTTTCGAAATTGGCGCGTGCTTTTTCAAGTGTATCAGCCGCGCGTTGAGGAACGGTTTTAGGTATACCGTAAATGCCTTTTTGCAAACGGCGCTGTGTTTCAAGCATTTCGCGTGTGGGACCGCCGCCGCCGTCGCCCCAACCGTAGGTTATAAACACCTCATCATTATACTCTTTTTGTTGGTATCTGTTCCAAGTGCCAAGTACCATTGAGGGTGTCATTTCACCGACATAGGTTGTAAACGGGTCGACACTGCCGTCGGGGTTTGAATTTTGAGCCGTCATAAAATCGGTAAATATTTCGGTACCGTCTATACCCTGCCACATAAAAGTGTCATATGGCATAGTATTGGTATCGTTCCAGCTTATTTTCGATGTAACAAAGCAATCTATTCCGCTTTTGCGCAAAATCTGCGGCAATGCGGCACTGTATCCGAAAACATCGGGCAACCACAAAATTTTGCTGTCAACGCCAAACTCCTGCATAAAAAAGCGTTTGCCGTGAATAATCTGTCTCACAAGGCTTTCACCAGAGGTCAGGTTGCAATCCGGCTCTAACCACATTGCACCGTCAGGCTCGAACCTGCCGTCGGCAACAGCTTTTTTTATACGGCTGTAAAGCTCGGGTGCATCCTCTTTAACATATTTATAAAGCTGAGGCTGACTTGACATAAACATATATTCGGGGTATTCCTCCATAAGCTTCAGCACGGTGGAAAAACTGCGCTGTGCCTTTTCGCGTGTTTGTGCAAGTGTCCAAAGCCACGCAACATCGATATGTGTATGTCCTATGCAGTTCACCGTAGCGACCGAGTCGGCATATTTGCCGTATACATTTTCGTTAAGATAGTCAACCGCCGCGGTAACCGATTTGTAAAATTCATCACTGTAAGGCTTGCGAAAATCAATAATTTCAGAAGCGATTTCAAGCTGCTTTTTCAGCAAAACATTTTTCTCGTCGCCCTCTTTTATGCACATCATTGCATCATATGCAACGCGAAAATCGTACATTGCCTTTTCAAGCAATATATCAACATATTCTACCGACGGCTTAACGCGAAAATCAAACCTTTTCATACCCGTGTAAAAATACACTGCAATGTCGTTTTTGCCGTTATTTAGAAGCACCTCGCAATGGTGTGTATCCACGCCCTGTGTTATTTTGCCGTTGACAAACACAAGACCCTGTGGATTATCGGCACACCATTCCCCGTCGTGACCCGTGCTTATTCTTAAATAGCACTTTTCACCCTGCTTTGCGGCAGAGTCTACCGAAAATTCGAACCAATAGTGACTGTCGTCGGAATTTATAAAGGTGTCGACATCATATGGTGTATAGCCGTCCTTAGGCGGCGGTGTACTGCCGCGATAATCGCACTTTATTACACCCACATCTTTTATATCCTCACTGCGAACAACGCTGTATTCGGCAAGCTTTTCGCAGGTTTTTAGTATAAGGTTGTTATAGTACTTTTCCATATTTCGACGCTCCTTTACATTGCATTTTAATATTATCATACCGCACACAATAAATCAAGTAAACAAACGCCCCTGCTTTTAACAGGGACGCGTATTTACACCTTGCGATTGAAAATATCTTAATTTGGGTAATCGGCTATTTTATTAACAGCCAATCTGCCACATCCACAATTCTTACACCTTCATATTGATACTCGTCGTGTCGTGTGCGGGCAATTACCATTTTAGGATATGCATCCTTAATTTGCAGTAATGGTGATACTTCTCGCTCAAAAGTTTTTTCGTCGCTGATATTATCAGAAACTTGGATGTA
>CAZIEH010000123.1:0-4071 GCA_964538695.1 uncultured Eubacterium sp.
GCTTTTGCCTAAGTGCCGCAACAAAATTTTTAAGCTGTGTCGGCGAAAGTGCGTCTAAAATATCGCCTAACTGTTCACCGCCGAGTGTAGGTAGCGAGTCCGCACAACAGCGTACCGCCGCTTTTTTTAGCTGGTCGGTATATTCGTTGCCGAGCTGTTCAAGCTTTTCAAACTCTTTTTTTATGCGCAACGCATCGTTTTCCGAAAGCGTTACCGCGCCCGTACCAAAGCTTTTTATAAGTTCCTTTGTGTTCAAGCAGCTATCCCCCTTGTTATAATCAAACGCTTTTACAACGCCCGCCTTGCGCTGTGCAGGAACCGCCACAAATGACCATTCATACGCATCGATAGGCTCCTCAAGCAAGACAAAGCACTGCTTTTTATCTGCCCCCTCACCGTAAAATTCGCCCTTTCGGTGACCGCAAAAGCCTTTACGCAAATCCGCACCGCAAACCGAGCATACCTCGCGGCCCACCGCACAGCCCACGCTGACCTCTTTGTTAATTCCCGCATCGAGATTGAGGATAAAATCCTCGGTTTTAGAGGTTCGCGGAACATACGCCTTTGCGACAAGACGAACATACTGCTGTCCGTCGCTTGTAAGCTCGTCGGTGAACTCGGTTTCGCAATCATAGGTTCTTGCTATTTGGTCACTGCCTTTCATAGAGTGGTCGAATATACCCGATTTACCTATAAAAAGCTTTTCCAGCTTTTTCAGCGCATCGGGCGTAAACCGTTCGAAGTCCCTGTCGATTTCATTGTCGCAAAGCACGACCGAAAACGCATAAACTTCATCTGCGGTAAGCGCGCGTTTGGTGTATTTGTTAATCTTTTCAAGCTCCGCCTCATTAGGACGACTGCTGTGCAAAAATCCCTTTTGTTTCATATTTCACCCTTCTTTTCAAGCATTTTTAACATTCTCTGCCTGTGCGGCATAAAGCTGTGCTTTTGACAGTTCAACCTCGTCTTGCAAATTTATGTCGTTCCAAATAATCTTAGGTGTGCAGGCAAAGCCCAACGCACTGCACTGCCAATTGCAAATTTTCTGCAAAACGGGCGTTAGCACGGCGCGGTAGCTTTCAAGCTCGCTTGTTAAAATATCCGCCTGCTGTTGCGACATTCTCTCTGTCGATGACCAGCTCAGTCCAAGCATAAACGGCGGTATTCCGAGCTTGGCTATAATCTGTTCAAGCATTTGTCGCACGGGTATTTCAGAATCCAAAACCTGATTATCAGCACCTATCACCTTGACACTTACATCGCCCACGGCTACAAAATCACGCACACCGTCGGTGCTGTTCATTGCCTTTGCCCATTCAGACGAAATCTCGCTTACCGTGTCGTCGCCGAGTGCCGTGCTGACCGCGTCGCCGTCGGGCTTATAGGTTACCGCATAGCGCAAATTGCCTATACGCTCCCAATTTGTACCGATAGAATCGTAAATTTTAAGCAGTACCGAGCTTACAAACGGCAATCCACGCAAAAGCGATGTGCCGTGAATTTTGCCCGGCAATGGGTTAAGTGACGAAAGAAGTAACCGTTCCTGATGCTTTACAGGCACACTTTCGGCACCGCTTAGAGTGCAAACGGTAACATCAAGCGGATTTTTACCGCGCTTCAGCTCCAAATCCTCGTTATCCGCACAGTAAAGCGCCGCGATTTCGCCGTTTGAATAGGGTATAATCTCCGCTACCACCGTTCCCCATGTCAGCAAGCGGTCAAGATACTGCGCAACAAACGCATCTGCGCCGCGACTGCTCGGGCCTACCTTTACATTCAGCAAAAAATCCTCCAACGCCGCTGTTGCGCGCCTGTCCGAGCATTCAACGCGAAAACCGCCTGCAAGGCGCACGATTTTGTCGATAGCGGCATCGATTATCGGCACCGACGAGCGCAGTGCATCATACAGCTTTTGCTCATTATTGCCCAAAGGTATGTGTTGCCGAGATTTAAAAAACATATCGTTGTCGCCACGCGCCGTTTCTACCGCCATTGCCGAAAGCCTTTGCTTGGTTTTGCTTTGTTTAAACAACTTCATACTCTCATTCCTTTTGTTTTAATTACACTCACGCCGCGTGGTCGCCGCAATGTGACCTATTTTGTTTTTAAACAAAACCGTCGAAACAAAGTAGCGCATATCGTCCATAGCGTGGTCATTCTCTTTCTTGGGACAATCGCGAACAGCCGAATCGTCCCACCTGTAAAGTCCGAATTCCCTTATTATATCGTGACAGCCCTTGCATATTTTAATTTTGCCGTTTTTCAGCGCATCGGCTGTGCGGCGTATGCCGTCCAATACATCGTTTTTTGCGGGTATTACATTAAATCTGCCCTTGCGGCGAATAAGTGTTATAAACGATGCCGCCGACGGGTCGCAAATAACCGCTGTTATATTTCTGTCGCCCGCAAGGCTTAACAGCGCGCGGTAATATTCCTCGTCAGTGAGCTGTGAGCCGCGTTTTTTAGAGTCATAGTAAAATTCATCAATACGGTACCAACAGCCGCCGCTTAATCCCCATAACCCAAAGGATGACGGATTTACCGTGCCGTAGTCGCAGGAAATATAAAACTTTTTGCACTCATTCGGCACATCGCAACAGTCGTCAGCGCAAAAATCCTGATACACAAGCCCGTAGTTCGCAACCCACAGCCCCTTTATATACCTTTCGTAAAAAGCACCGCTGTAAAGCTTTTCATACCGCAAAATCGTCTTTTTCGAAAGTGACGGATTGTCCTGCATAGTAAAGTGCAGATACAGTGCATTTTTCTCAGCCGCATTTTGTATCCACTCGCGGTAAAACCAGTGCGACGGATTATCGGGGTTGCAGTTAAACCAAAATTTCGACCCCTCGACAGAGCATCGCGCAAGTGCTTGGTCGACAAAGCTTCGCGGCATAAGGGCAACCTCGTCAAGCAGGACACCGCACAGTGTCATACCTTGTATAAGCGCCGCAGATGACTCATCTCTGCCGCCGAACATCCACAGCGTTATCGCGGCGTTTTTATAGCGAATATTTATTTGTCCGCGGCTTGAAACAAGCTCACATTCGAATCCCAAAGACTGCAATATCGGCAACATAGGACTTATAATATTTCTGCGTAGCGAGGTGACGGTTTTACCGCACACCGCAAGACTGCCGCCCGAATGAAACGAAATGCCCCAAAATATAAACGATAAAAACATACACAGCGTTTTTCCGCTTCTGACCGCGCCGTCGCAAATAATTGCATCAAAGTTGCTTGTCGCCGTGTTCGGGCACCACCATGTAAGCACTTTAAGCTGTTTTTTCGAAAAGCTTTTAAAGTTCATCATTGCCCTCCTCTAAAAGCTGTGCCGTTTTGCTCAATGCCCCGAAAAACGACGACTGCGACTCCTCGGCGGTGTTTGCGGCGATTTGCTGTAACCTTTCAAGTGCCTTTACCCTATCCTGAAGCTTCACTTCAATGCCGCCGCCCCGTGGCATTTTCAGTTCTGATATCATAATAAGGTCAAGCCCCTCGGGGTCTATATCGCCGATATTTTCCGCTGTAACAAGCTTTATAACATCGGTAATATTGCCGAAAGCAATTCGCCGCAGTCCGTCAGCAACCTCCTGCATACGCGGCGGAAGTGTCGACAATTTTTTTGAATAATCCAAAATACGCGATTGCGAAGTAAGCTGTCTGCCGCTTTTTTCGGGATTTTTGTATCCGGCAAGTGCCGCCGCCTCGCGAGGGGTACGATGCTCGGCATAATAGCGGCAAAACAGCTTTTCTTTTTCATTCAGCGCCTCTTTTTTCATATTGCGATTTTCAACTTCCTTTCATATTGCAAAATTTTACTGCCCGAACATTAAACACCGCGGCACAGTCCTGTTTGTTGCATAAAAACACGCAACGGTTACAAAATTGTAATCTTTTTCTAAAAAAACGCAAAAAAATAAGAGCCGTAAAACAGCTCTTTTTATATTTAACACATATTTATTTTTGCATAGTCGGGTTATCGGTGCGTTCTAACAGATAATCAACCGAAACATTAAAATAGTCGGCGATTTTTATCAGCATTTCCGGCTCGGGGCTGCTTTTCCCGTT
>CAZIEH010000124.1:0-4014 GCA_964538695.1 uncultured Eubacterium sp.
CTCTTCTTCGCCGTACTGCTTTTCAAGCAAATCGCGAAATACGCGGAATGCGATTGCAGGCTCTGTCGTTGTGCCTGATTTTGAAATAATGTTTACCGAAACGCGTTTGCCCTCGCAAAGCTTTATTATATCGGTAAGATATGTACCGCTTATGCTGTTGCCTGCGAAATAAATTTCGGGGGCGTCTTTTTTAAGCGAGTTGTAGTAGGGGGAATGTAAAAATTCAATTGCGGCGCGTGCGCCGAGATATGAGCCGCCTATGCCGATAACAACAAGCACATCACTGTCATTGCGGATTTTTTCAGCCGCTTTTTTAATGCGTTCAAACTCTTGCTTGTCATAATTTACGGGCAGGTCAACCCAACCGAGAAAGTCATTTCCCAAACCTGTGCGGTCACTGATTGCGGAATCTGCCGCCGCGACCTGTCCTTTAAGAGCCGCAAGCTCGTCGTCGCCGATAAAGCTTTTGGCGTAGTTGTCGTTAAAATTTAATGCCACTGGTATCACCTTGTTCTAATTTTCTAAACATATTATACAATAAAACCGACAGTATTGCAACCGATAAATGTGCAATAAATATAAAAAATTTTCTTAAATTGTTATTAACGAGGTGAATAATAGTGTAATCGCCTTTAAAAATGTGAATTTTTCCACCGCATTTTCGGCAATAATGTCAATACTGCCTATTTGCTTGCCGTTTAGCAAAACCTCGGCAGTGCCGATTTTTTGCCCGACCGCAATTGGTGCTTTCATTTCTTTCGGCAAGCTTATTTTCGTGGTAATGCCGTCGCTTTCGTCGTTGCTTAAAAGGTATTTGCCCGTTCCCGAGACTTTCGGCAAAAGCTCGCTTTCGACACCGCCGACAATTTTTACGGTGCATAGCTTTTCCTGCTCAACCTCTACGGTGTGAATACTCCAGTTGGCAAAGCCATAGTCAAGCAATTTTCTTGCCGCACCGAAACGGGCATTATTGTCCGACGCGCCAAGCACTACCGCGCAAAGCTCCATTCCGTTTTTGGTCGCCGTCGCACTTACGCAAAAGCCCGCTTTCGAGGTGGTGCCTGTTTTCAGTCCCGTTGCGCCGTCATAAAATCGTACCAGCTTATTGGTGTTTACAAGCTGTGACTTACCGTCACGCAGGGTGTCCATCCACACCGTCGAATAGTTTTTTATGCGCTCGTGCCGCAACAGTTCACACGACATAACGGCTATATCGTGTGCCGAGCTTATGTGACCGTCGGCATCTAAGCCCGAGCAATTCTCAAAATGCGTATCGTTCATTTTAAGTGCCGCCGCCTTGCGGTTCATCATATTGACAAATGCCTCTTCACTGCCTGCCACCGCCTCGGCAAGAGCCACTGTTGCATCATTTGCCGATGCGATGACAGAGGCACGCAACAGCTCGTCGACCGTCATTTTTTCGCCTTTTTCAAGCCATATTTGCGAGCCGCCCATAGCTGCGGCGTGTTCACTTGCAACAATTGTTGTATCAAGCGACAGTTTTCCACTGTCAATTGCCTCCATAACCAACAAAAGCGACATTATTTTGGTTATAGATGCAGGACTGCGCTTTTCGTGCGCCGCCTTTTGGAACAAAATTTTGCCTGTTTCTTTTTCCATAAGCACTGCCGCGGGTACATCTGTAACAGGCAGTGCGGCAACCGCAGCGACATCATCCTCGTACGGTGCGGTTAAATCGGCACTTTCGTACTCTGTTGCGACCTGTGCGCCGCAAAAAAAGGTTGACACCGCAAAAATACACAGTGTCAACCAAATGCAAATTATTTGTTTCATATTATCACCCCACACAGATATTCGTAATATATCTATGTGCGGCGTCGCGATTTAATACCCAAGGTCTTCGTTTATCAAAATCACCTTTATTCTGTCGGCGTTGCGTTGCCAACCGCTTAAAAGATAGTGACTGCAAATACGGTTTTCACCGCGACAGCCCTCGCAAGGTTTTTCACCGTTACCTGCCGCGACAGAGGCGCATTTACCGTTCTCCGAGCAGTAGGTTTTAAGCCCCAAGCGAACCGCATTTTTCGGTGCGGCGACTGTTTTAACGCGCATAACCGCCTCGGCATAGTCTTTTACGATTTTGTTTACGCCGACCGCCAAAATCACATTACCAGCACCGTAGCAAAGCTGTGAAACGCGGTTACCGTTGCCGTCGACATTGTAAAGCTCGCCGTTTTCGGTAACGGCGTTAGACGAGCAAAGAAAGAAATCGCCGGAATAGCCCTTTTGATATATGGTACGAACATCGTCGGGTGTCAGCCCTGCGGCACTGCGGTCAAGAAAATTGTATGTACCGCTTTTTAGCAGGTCGATTGCACCTATTTGTTGCAGAGTGACCGAACCACCGACAGAAACGGTACAACCGTTCGGCAAAAGCGAACGGATAATTTCAATCGCCTGTTCGGAATTTTCGGCGTAAAACGCATCAAAATTATTTTTCTTTAAATTGGCAAGTGTTTTTTCAATACGACTGTCCATTTTCTCAGTCCTTTCGTGCCTCGGCATAGACCGCCGCAAGCGTTTTCGCGATTTGTTCAATATCATAGCCTGCCGCACGCATTACCTCGTCTTGGTTTTTGCGTTCAAAGCAATCGCAGGTGTTAAGTATCATATCTGCCCATATTTCGGGCGGCTGTTGCAGGCTTAACCATTTTACGGTGTCGGTAACCTCAAGGTGGTGGTCAATCGTGTCCGAAACAAATACGGGCAGACCCGACGACTGCGCCTCAATTGCCGCAACGGGCAAATCCTCTAAAATAGATGGCATCAAAAACGCATCCATAGCCTGATAGTAATCGTTTATGTTGTTCTGCGCGCCCATAAACATAACGGCGTCTAAAATTCCGAGTGTTGCCGCGTGTTGCTGAATACGCGCCATAAGCGTACCTGTGCCGACAAGTAACAGTACCGAGTCGGGACGCTTTTTATGAATTTCATTAAAAATTTCCAAAATAAAATCGTGATTTTTGCGGCGCGAAAATTTGCCGACATGACCTATGACAAGCTTGCCCGAAAGTGACAGCCTTTTGCGTATTTCTTCACGGCGTTCTTCGGAATAGCTGAAATCGGAAATATCGATACCGTTTCTAAGCACGGGAACCTTGTTTTTAAGGCAGTATGACTCGCCGAACATCCACTCCGCCGCCGCTTGCGATGCGGCAAAGGCGTGGTTCAGATATTTGTCCATACGACTGCGGTTTACACAGCTTATAAAATCGGCAAAAGCACCAACGGTGGATTTTGTATTGTGCGCGTGACCTATTATAACGGGGACACCCGCTTTATGCGCGGCGATAAACGGAACCAAGTCCGCACCCGAGTTTTTGTTTATATGCACTGCATCGTATTTGTTTTCGACAAGAATTTTTTTAAGCGCGCGACGATATTCGAAAAAGCGCGACTGCGACGGAACGCGGAAAATGCGCGAACCACCCTGTAAAAACTCGCTTTCGTACACAGGCGAATTGTATGTCGTAACAAAGTCGAACTGCACCTCGTTATGGTCAAACTGCTTGTACAGATTGCGCAAAAAGGTTTCTATGCCGCCTATATTTTCACTTAAACTGAATTGCAAAACTTTTATCGGTTTATTCATTTGAATTACCACCCGTACAGTATTGTTTTATATATAATATCACATTATTGTTGCATTTTCCAGTACAATTTGTAAACGCAACGATTTTAGTTTGCGAAAAAAGCGGATAAATCCTTGTACGGTGCGCAATTTTATCGGTAATATCAAGAAAATTTCGCGTGCTATCGATTTAATGGCAAAATGCCAAAGCTCAGAGCATACTTATATATTGCCTTTTAATATTGATTTTTTTCGCTTGTTGTGTTAGAATGTACTTGCTATCCGCCCATAGCGAAGCTGGATATCGCAGCAGATTCCGATTCTGAAGGTCGGGGGTTCGAATCCCTCTGGGCGGGCCAAAAAGAAAATCCTGTCGATTATGCTCCGGGTGAATAAGGAAGTATTTTAGAAAATGCGGT
>CAZIEH010000125.1:0-3803 GCA_964538695.1 uncultured Eubacterium sp.
CCATACCGCCGTGCATTTTAAGCGCGCGAACGGTTGCGACAACAACAACGGCATCGGGTGAAAGACCTGCCATACGGCACTTTATGTCAAGGAATTTTTCCGCACCGAGGTCTGCACCGAAGCCTGCCTCGGTAATAGTGTAATCACCCATTTTAAGCGCAAGCTGTGTCGCCATAACCGAGTTACAGCCGTGTGCGATATTTGCAAACGGGCCGCCGTGTACAAATGCGGGTGTACCCTCTAAGGTTTGTACAAGGTTGGGCTTTAACGCATCTTTAAGCAATGCAGTCATCGCACCGACCGCCTTCAAATCTTTTGCGGTAACGGGCTTATCGTCATAAGTATAGCCGACAATGATTTTGCCAAGTCGCTCTTTTAAATCGGTAATAGAGCTTGCAAGGCAGAAAATTGCCATAATTTCGCTTGCAACGGTTATTTCAAAGCCGTCCTCACGCGGAACGCCGTTTACCTTGCCGCCCATACCGTCCACAACAAAACGAAGCTGACGGTCGTTCATATCGACACAGCGTTTCCAAGTGATTTTGCGAACATCTATACCAAGCGCATTTCCCTGCTGAATGTGGTTGTCAAGCATTGCGGCAAGCAGGTTGTTCGCCGCACCGATTGCGTGAAAGTCGCCCGTGAAATGCAGGTTGATATCCTCCATAGGTACAACCTGTGCATAACCGCCGCCTGCGGCACCGCCCTTTACGCCGAAAACAGGGCCGAGTGACGGTTCGCGCAGAGCCACCGTTACATCTTTACCAATTCTTTTAAGACCGTCGGCAAGACCGATTGTTGTGGTGGTTTTGCCCTCGCCGGCGGGGGTGGGTGTTATTGCGGTAACAAGTACAAGCTTGCCGTTTTTGCGTGTATCGTCGTTAAGCAACGACATATCGATTTTTGCCTTGTACTTGCCGTACTGCTCGATGTATTTTTCATCAAGGTGTGCGCTTTTTGCAATTTCGGTTATAGGTTGCATTTTGCACTGCTGTGCGATTTCAATATCTGATAAATAAGCCATTTTTTAAAAGCTCCTCTCGATTATTTGAAATATTTTACGGCAGCCTCGAACATACGAATATCGTAATCGCCGATGACATTTTTGTAAAGACCGTTGCCAATACGCTCGCTGTGACCCATTTTGCCGAAAACTCTGCCGTCGGGCGAGGTGATACCCTCGATAGCGTACATAGAGTTGTTGGGGTTAAAATGAATATCGCCTGTTGCGTTGCCGTCAAGGTCGACATATTGTGTTGCAATCTGACCGTTTTCGGCAAGCTTTTTAACAAGCTCGTCACTTGCTATAAATCTACCCTCGCCGTGCGAAATCGGCACGCTGTAAACATCACCGACATTTGTAAGCGAAAGCCAAGGCGATTTATTTGAGGCAACCCTCGTTCTGACAATACGCGATTGATGGCGCGCAATTGTGTTAAAGGTAAGCGTGGGACAGTTTTCGTCGGTATCGATAATCTTGCCGTACGGAACAAGACCAAGTTTTATAAGTGCCTGAAAACCGTTGCAAATACCGCACATAAGACCGTCGCGGTTGTCAAGCAAATCTGCAACACCGTCTTTAACGGCGGCATTACGGAAGAATGCTGTTATAAATTTGCCGCTACCGTCGGGCTCGTCGCCGCCCGAGAAACCGCCGGGGATAAATATCATCTGTGCGTTTTTAAGCTCGGTTGCGAATTTTTCAATACTGTGCTGAATACCGTCTGACGACTGATTGTTTATAACAATTATCTTTGGCTCTGCGCCTGCATCGCGTACTGCCTTTGCACTGTCATATTCGCAGTTTGTACCGGGGAATGCGGGTATAAGCACGGTCGGCTTCGCGGTTTTTATTGCAGGTGCTTTACGGGTATCTGCGGTGTATGCAAAATTCTCTATTTTCTTTGCATCAGTCGCAATGTTACAGCTGTAAACGCCCTCAAGTCTGTCTTCGTAAATTTTAAGAAGCTCTGCGATTTTTACAGTTTCGTCGCCCAAGGTAAGGCTTGCATCGTCTGTAACCGTACCGACTGTGACTGCACCGTCAATTTCGTACGCGCTTTCAACCAAAAATACGCTGTAAGAGTATGCAAACAGGTCTGCAACCGTCATATTGTCGGCAAATTTAAAGCCAAGACCGTTACCGAACGACATTTTCATAACCGCCTCGGCAATACCGCCGAGACAGGGTGTATAGCACGAAACGATTTTGCCGTCGCGAACAAGTGACGAAACGGTGTCAAAGGTATTTTTAAGTGACTCGGTTTCGGGCAAGCTTGTTTCTTTGCTGTATTCGGGTTTGATTAAGTAAAGCTTGTTGCCTGCTTTTTTAAACTCGGGTGAAATTATGTTTTTAACCTTTTCGGTAGTGACGGCGAACGAGACGAGAGTGGGGGGGACATCAATATCCTCAAAAGAGCCACTCATAGAATCTTTACCGCCGATAGAGCCTATACCAAGCTCTTTTTGTGCCTTAAATGCACCCAAAAGTGCGGCAAGGGGCTTGCCCCAACGCTTGCCGTCTGCCATCGGCTTTTCAAAATATTCTTGGAAGGTCAAGTACACATCTTTAAATTCAGCACCTGTTGCAATAAGCTTTGAAACCGACTCGACCACTGCCAAATATGCGCCGTGGTAGGGGCTTTTTTCGGTTATAAACGGGTTGTAGCCCCACGCCATTAACGAGCAGTCGTCGGTGTGCTTTTTCTCGACCGAAATTTTTTGTACCATTGCCTGTATCGGTGTTAGCTGATTTTTACCGCCGAACGGCATAAGCACCGTGCCTGCGCCGATTGTTGAGTCAAATCTTTCCGAAAGACCGCGTTTTGAGCAGATGTTAAGGTCTGCGGCAATTTTTTTGTAGTTGTCGCAAAAGCCGCCCGAAACTTCGCGTGAATAAGCCTTGGGCGCTTCGGGTGTAACGGTAATGTGCTTTTCGGCACCGTTTGAATTAAGAAAATCGCGGCTGATGTCGACAATCTTGTTACCGTTCCAATTCATAACAAGTCGCGGCTCTTCCTTTACAACAGCGACAGGGCAGGCGTTTAAGTTTTCCTCTGCGGCAAGCTTTAAAAATGCATCGACGCAATCAGGCTCTACAACAACCGCCATACGCTCTTGCGATTCGCTTATTGCAAGCTCTGTACCGTCAAGACCGTCGTATTTTTTCGGCACAGCGTTCAGGTCTATTTCAAGACCGTCGGCAAGCTCGCCGATAGCGACCGAAACGCCGCCTGCGCCAAAGTCGTTACAACGCTTTATCATAGTGGTCGCCGCCTTGTTACGGAACAGGCGCTGAAGCTTGCGTTCCTCGGGGGCATTACCCTTTTGTACCTCTGCACCGCAGGTTTCGACAGAGTGCGCGTTGTGCGCTTTCGATGAACCTGTTGCACCGCCTATACCGTCGCGACCAGTTGCACCGCCAAGCAGTATTACAACATCACCAGGGGCAGGAACCTCGCGGCGTACATTTTCTTGCGGTGCGGCGGCTATAACTGCGCCGATTTCCATACGCTTTGCGGCATAGCCGTCGTGGTAAATTTCGTCAACAATACCCGTTGCAAGACCGATTTGGTTACCGTAGGAGGAGTAGCCTGCCGCCGCGGTTGTAACAATTTTGCGTTGCGGTAATTTGCCCGCAATTGTTTTGGAAACGGGGACAGTCGGGTCTGCCGCACCCGTAACACGCATTGCACCGTAGACATATGCACGCCCCGACAGCGGGTCGCGTATAGCGCCGCCTATGCATGTTGCCGCGCCGCCGAACGGTTCAATCTCCGTCGGGTGATTGTGCGTTTCGTTTT
>CAZIEH010000126.1:0-3777 GCA_964538695.1 uncultured Eubacterium sp.
GCTTTTGCACCAAGGCTATGCAACACAGCTTTGGTTTCATTATTAAAAACATTAAAGCTACTGCCGCAAACAAACGGTACATCTGCCGCCTTTGCCACAGCAATTTGCGCAATATTTTCGCAAATTATATGCGCGCCGCGGCGTTTTGCGGCGGCAATCCCCTTTTCAATAAGCGCGGCATTTTCGCACACCCTAGGCAATTGTGCGATAACGGGCAAGTCACCACTGTACATATCCAACTGCTCGGCAGGTATAATTACAGCAGACACACCGCCTAAATCCGTCGGTATTTGCGAAACATCGCGAAACTGCGCCAACAGCCGTATATCACCGTCGGCAGAGCGTGGCGCGGTTGTTTCAAAGCTTGCCGTTTCGACGGCAGGACAAGCCTCGCGTGCTTTTAAAAGCTGTTCTATCGCTGTGCGTCTGAGGTTGTTTATCTGCGATGCAGAGGCCCACAAGCCGCTGTCAAGCTCTGCACAAAAATCCGCAAGGTAAAACGGCGTTTCGCCGAGCTTTGCAATCGCCGCACGCAATTCCTCGACACCAAGTGCGCGGTTTCTTGATACCTGCGGAGCATCACCCGTGGCGGTTACGGTGTTTTGCCCGTCGCCGAGAGTTAGCCGCAACGGCTCATCGGCACGGCAGTAAATACTTGCCGAAATCGGCACTGCCGCCCTTTCACGGCGATAAAGCTCGTGCAAGGAGGCTTTTACATTTTTCGTTAATTGCTGTTCTATATCCGTTCGCACACCAAACATTTCAGTGCCCGTTTTGTCGGTAAAATAGCCGTCGGTAAAGCCACTGCGACTGAAAATTTGACCAAGCTTTTCAAGCATTATCGGGTCTATACTGCCGCTGTCTTTCATACTGCGACAAGCGGCACAAGCGGCGGCAACATATTCTGGTGGCTTTTTCCTGCCCTCGATTTTAAAGGATGCAACGCCCATTTCTGCAAGTCGCGGCATATATTCTATAAGCGACAAATCTTTAAGACTAAGGGCATATTCACTGCCCTTGCCAACCGAAAACGGCAGTCGGCAGGTGCCTGCGCAAAGACCGCGGTTGCCGCTTCGCCCACCTAAAAACGCACTTATAAGACACTGCCCCGAAAGGCACATACACAGTGCGCCGTGAATAAAAACCTCGACCTGCATATCAAGCTGTTTTGCCTTTTCGCAAAGTCTTTCAAGCTCTTTTTGCGACATTTCACGCGCAGGAACTACGCGACAAAAGCCAAGCTGTTTAAGGGTAACAAGCGCCTCGGCACTGTGTACAGAAAGCTGTGTAGAGGCGTGCAACGGCATTTTCGGCAACGCGGTATGCAAAAGCCGTGCAAGACCCAAATCGGCACAAATTATGCCGTCTATACCGCACCCTGCGGCAAAGACAGCCGCTTTAACAGCCTTTTCAAGCTCGCCGCCGTAAAGCTGTGTGTTAAGCGTAAGATAGCATTTTACACCGCGAACACGGCAAAAAGAAACCGCTTTTTCAAATTCCTCGTCGCTGAAATTATCCGCACCGCGCCGAGCATTAAAATCAGAAAGCCCCATATATACCGCATCTGTGCCGGCACGAACCGCCGCTGTAAGCGACTCGTAATTACCCGCAGGCGACAAAATCTCACACATAGTACACCCCACCGAAATTTACATATCGTATATATTGTACCACAAAAACAACAAGTTGCAAGGCTTAAACTGCACTGTGTGCGAATATTAAAGCCGCTGTCGGGTGAAAATAACAGAAAACGGGGTGACAATATGAAAAGCAAAACCGTAAAAAAGCTTGCGGGCGGACTGCTTATAGGCGTTGTCAACGGACTTTTCGGTGCAGGCGGCGGCATAATTGCCGTTCCTCTTTTAAAAAAGGGCGGTATGCAAACGCACACGGCGCACGCAAGCTCTGTCGCAATAATACTGCCGCTTTCGGTTTTTTCGCTTATACTATATATAATTTACGGCAGGCTTAAGCTTGCCGACGGTGCGCCGTATATTATTTCGGGGCTTGTAGGCGCTGTCGGCGGCTCGCTGTTTCTTAAAAAAATATCGGGCAAAATACTGCACGCTGCTTTCGGCGCAATGATGATTTATGCAGGTGTTAGGATGTTTTTAAAATGAGCTTTTGGACCGTTTTGGCAGGTCTTGTATCGGGCATTTTGGGTGCAATGGGGCTTGGTGGCGGCGGTGTGCTGATACTGTACCTAACGCTGTTTGAAAATGTACCACAGCTTAAAAGTCAGGGCATAAATCTTATGTTTTTTATACCCTGCGCCGCAGTGGCAACGGCAATTTATATTTTCAAAAAGCAGATTTCACCGAAACAGCTTTTGCCGTATATTATCGGCGGACTGTTCGGGGCGGCGGCAGGCGCGGCACTTTCGGGTGTGATAGAAACCGATGTTTTGCAAAAGCTTTTCGGCGCGGCGCTGTGCATACTCGGTACAAAAGATATTTTTACCGTATTTAAAAGCTGTAAAAAAAGCCGCCGTTGACATTACCTGCTTTATTTTGTATAATTTACTCATATTTTATAGGTAGTGTGGGTAATGAAAAAGCATTTTTCCGTAAAACAAATGATTTTGGCGGCGATTTTCGCGGCATTTTGCGCCGTTTGCGCACAAATAGTAATACCCTTTGCCGTGCCGTTTACAATGCAGACCTTTGCGGTTTACACGACACTCGGCATACTCGGCGCAAGGCTCGGTACGGTATCGGTTACGCTTTACCTGTTGCTTGGCGCGGTCGGTCTGCCTGTTTTTTCGGGCTTTTCGGGCGGTGTTTCATTTATTGCAGGTCCCACGGGCGGATATTTATTCGGTTTTCTTGCAATTTGCGCCGCCTGTGCGATTGTCGACAAAAAATGCACAAGCACGCATACATTTATTATTGCGACGGCTGTCGGCACGCTTGTATGCTATGCCGTAGGTACAGCTTGGTTTGCACTTGTATTTTCAAAAGGCGGTGTAAAAGAACTCGGTACGGCATTTACCGTTTGTGTCTTACCCTTTATTCTGCCCGACGCGGCAAAGCTTGCGGCGGCAACCGTTGTAACCGCAAGGCTAAAGCCGATTTTAAAGAAATTGTTGTAACAAAAAGACCGTTGTGGCTTAAAAAAAGCTTGCAACGGTCTTTTTGTCAGTACGACGAGGCATTAAGCCCCGACGCACATATTAAAATTCAATTTTCTCGCGAATAAACTCTACCAACTGCGAAATGGGCAATCTCTGCTGTTCCATAGTATCGCGGTCGCGAACGGTTACGCAACCGTCCTGCTCGCTTTCGAAGTCGTATGTAATGCAGTACGGCGTACCGATTTCGTCTTGACGGCGGTAACGCTTACCGATTGAGCCTGCCTCGTCATAATCGATATTGAAATGCTTTGACAGCTCGGCAAAAACCTCGCCTGCCTTTTCCGAAAGCTTTTTGCTAAGCGGTAAAACAGCGGCCTTGAACGGTGCAAGCGCAGGGTGCAGATGCATTATAACACGGGTTTCACCCTTTTCGTCGGTTTCCTCGTCATACGCCTCGCAAAGGAACGAAAGCGCAACGCGGTCGGCGCCAAGCGAGGGCTCAATAACATACGGTATATATTTTTCGCCCGTTTCCTGGTCGAAATATTCAAGCGATTTACCCGAAGCCTCTTGATGTCTGCCAAGGTCGTAGTTTGTGCGGTCGGCTATACCCCACAGCTCGCCCCAGCCGAACGGGAAAAGATACTCGATATCCGTCGTTGCTTTCGAATAGAACGAAAGCTCCTCTTTTTCGTGGTCGCGAA
>CAZIEH010000127.1:0-3765 GCA_964538695.1 uncultured Eubacterium sp.
TCGGAAATGCTGACACAAAAGTTAAGAGAGAAATAATTTATTTCGGCGCACATTGCTTTTACTTTGTGCGCTTTTCTTTTTTTCATAAAAAAGCACCACAGTAAACCGTTGCGGCTACTATGGTGCTTTTAAAATTTTTAATATTAATTCAGCGGGAAATCAAAGGTTTTCGAGCTTTCCGAATTGTCGGAATTATCCTTTTGATTTTTGTCGTCATATGGGGTGACACCGAAAATTGTACTGTCATCCTCGGTAGACTCGTTGTTGTAGCTTGAGCTACCCTTATCTGCGCCAAGCTTCACAGAATATGTTTTTTCTGTTTTCTTTTTTGCGCTGTATACGGTTAGCTGTATGCTGTCCCCTGCTTTGGAATTTTCAATCACATTTAAAAGAACATCGCTTGATGTAATCGCGGTGCCGTTGACCTGTGTGATAACATCACCCTCGCTGATACCGCGGTCGTACATATCACTGTCACTGCTTATAGTGTTTATATATACACCGACGGGCAGCGACGACTGCTCTGCCGAAATAGTATCAATTACACTGTAAGTTATACCGAGCTTTGCACGGTCGGAAACGCATTTATCTTTAATAAGACTTGTAACAACGCGTTTCATTGTAGTTGTGGGAATAGCGTACGAAACCGCATCGTAATCAGTGCCTGCAAGCTTTGAAGATGTAATGCCGATAACCTGACCGTACATATTGCACAGCGCACCGCCCGAGCTGCCCGGGTTTAGCGCCGCATCTGTCTGAATAAAGGAAGATGCATAGTTTGTGGTAGTGTTGCTGACACGGCGGTTTACAGCTGAAATTATGCCATGTGTAAGGGTATAATCATCGCCATAGCTGCTTGGATACCCAAGCGCAATAACGCTTTCGCCGACGACAATTTGGTTTGAGTCACCAAACTCGGCAGGCGTCAGCTTAACTGAGCTGTCATCAAGCTTAATTACTGCCAAATCACTACGAGTATCGCCCGCAACATAGCTTGCCTTGTATTCCTTACCGTTGTACAGGCGAACAAGGAATTTTGCATCTGCTACGCCGTCGTAAATATGGTCATTTGTTACAATGTAGCCGTCCTTGGAATATACAACGCCGCTTGCGCTTGATTGTGACGAGGTCTGTGTGCTGCCGTAAACAAGTATGCTGACAACCGATTTTTGCACACTTTCAGCCGCTTTTGAATAATTTTCTGCGATTTCCTTATCACTGTCGGGACGGTCTGAAAGACCGACCGTCGGCGCCTTTCCTGCTGTGTTTTGACCTGTGCTGTATTCCGATGCCAAATAGCCTGCCGAGGCAGATGCGGCAATAATTACCACAAGTGCAAGTAATGCGCAAAACACCTTTAAACCACGGTTTTTAACCTTTTCGGGACGCGGCTCGGTAAAAGTCAATTCCGGAATAACAACGCGACTTGCGCCGTTATATCCAAAGCTTTTTTCGCCCTCTGCCGATTTGAACTGCTGTGAAAAACCGTTACTTGCAAACTCGGGTGTATATGTCGCCTCATTATTTTGCGGTTCGTTTTCGCTGTCGAAATTTTCGCCGTCAGAAACTTCAGTTTCATTTTCGAAAACATCAGTTTGCTGTGCAGGCTCCTCAGACTCGGCAGATACCTCTGTATCAGTTTTCTGCTCTTCACAGTTATCTTTAACCTCTTCGACGGTTTTCTCATCGACCGGTGTATCCGACTGCTCGATTTCGTTGTTGTTGTTTTCGTTAAATTCGTTCAAAGAAAAGTCCTCCTTAAAAGCTACTGCTTATCCGGCAACCAAAACTCAAACTCGGTATATTCATTAACCGCGCTTTTAACTGTAATACTGCCGTGATGTATATCAATAATGGTTTTAACAATGTAAAGTCCCAAGCCCGTGCTGTCCTTAACTGCCGAGCGTGAACGGTCTGTTTTGTAAAATCTTTCGAAAATATAGGGTAAATCCTTTGCCTCGATACCCGCGCCCGTGTTGCGAATTAAAAAGTGGTTTCTGCCGTTTTCGCTGAAAGCCGAAAATTTTATAACACCGTTTTCATTGGTGAATTTGACGGCATTGTCAAGCAAATTGTACACAACCTGATGTATCAAGTCACGGTCAGCGCTGACAACTGTTTTTTTAAGTGTGTCAAGCCCGACAATTTCAATATTTTTGCTTTCTATTCTTTGTTGTTGTGCAAACAGAATTTCAATTGTCATTGCAACAATGTCAAATTCCGTCGGGTTCATACTCATTTCGCCCGACTCAAGCTTAGACAAATTAAGCATTGACTGTACAAGGCGCGAAAGTCTTTTAATTTCGTTACTGACGATTTGCAAATATTCACCCTCGCGCTCTTTTGGTATTGTACCGTCAATAATTCCGTCAATAAAGCCGCCGATAGTTGTCATCGGGGTTTTAAGCTCGTGCGAAACATTGGCAATAAAGCTTCGGCGTGTGCTTTCAAGCTTTACAAGTGAATTAGTCATATCGTTAAAAGCGACGGTAAGCTCGCCGACCTCGTCATCGGAGGTAATAGGTATTCTGCGTGAAAAGTCGCCGTTAGCTATACAATCTGCCGCCTGTGACATAAGTCGCAACGGCTTTGTTAAATGATATGACACATAATATACGGCAAAAAACATTAAAACAAGCGTTAGCAATGCCGCCATAACAAACATACGCAACAGGTTAGAAAGAAAACTGTCGATAGTAGATGCAGGCGAGAATGAGAAAATCAGCGCGTGGTCATCGCTGTTGGTATAGCTGATGGTCGTACCGTAAATATAGTGCTTTTCGGCAAGTATTCCGCCCAAAGTGCTAAGCTCGTAAAACTCATCACCGCCCGCCGCTTTTTTTACGGTTTCGGCAGGCACATTTTTTGCAATATGCTCGCAATATTTGTGTTGTAAGTAAAAATCACAACTGCAATACTGGGGAACACCATCTTTATCGGTAAGAAGGATAGTCGCATCATTAGTTCTTGTAACAAGTGGTGCCAAATATCCCATAACAGCCCTGACATTTGAATCGGTAAGCTGTCTGTTGACACTTATTTCGGCAACCGCACTGCAACAGTCGCGCAATGTATCATACTTGTTTCTGACAAGATAGCGGTTTGTAAAAAGCGCAAGTATCGCCATAACAAAGCTAAGACACACAATTATAACGACAGATGTGAAAAAGAAATATTTTTTAAAAATCTTTAACTGCTGTGTCAAAACAAACCCCTGCCCTACTTAACCTCGAATTTATATCCGACACCCCAAACGGTTTTAAGGCTCCATTTTTCCGAAACACCCTCAAGCTTTTCGCGTAAACGCTTAACATGGACATCGACGGTACGCGAATCGCCGTAATAGTCAAAGCCCCAAACTTCATCAAGAAGCTGGTCACGCGTATAAACGCGGTTAGGATTGCTTGCAAGATGGTAAATAAGCTCAAGCTCTTTCGGCGGTGTGTCAACTGCATTTCCATTGACAACAAGCTCGTAATTTGTCAAGTTTATCTTCAGTCGGTCATATTCAACCTGTTTTACGGCGTTATTATCGCTGGGCTGTGAACGGCGCAAAACCGCCTTAACACGCGCAACAACCTCTTTAGCCTCGAAAGGCTTGGTAATATAATCGTCGGCGCCAAGCTCAAGCCCCAAAACCTTGTCAAAAACCTCACACTTTGCAGTAAGCATAATAATCGGCACATCGGAGGTCTTGCGAATTTCACGGCAAACCTGCCAGCCGTCCATTTTCGGTAACATTATATCAAGCAAAATAAGCGACGG
>CAZIEH010000128.1:0-3722 GCA_964538695.1 uncultured Eubacterium sp.
TATCTATAACGGCGAAGTTTTCTGATTTTGTAACATATCATTGACAAACCTACACACGTTTATAAGTTATCGGTATGGAAAACCTCCACCGCCCGCGCTGTATGCGCGGGCGGTGGAGGTTTTATGCTATTGTTATTCCCGATTATAACATTCAAAAATTTCGTCTACCCTTTTATTGTCTTTGTTTTTGGTGAAAAGACTTACAATCGGCACGACAACAAACGAAACCGCCATTGCCGCAACGCCCATTTCGGGTGACTTTGCCGCCGCCGAGGAAAAATCGCTTGTGATGGTTATGACAAGGGTTGTGCCGCCGACGGTAAGCAAACCCGCAAGCATACCGGCATATGCGCCGATTTTTGTAATCTTTTTGGAAAACAGTCCCCAAATGTAAGGACCGATAAAGCAACCGGAAACCACACCCCAAGAAAACGACATAAGGCTTACGATAATCGGAATGTTCTGCGTTGCGAAGATAAACGAACAGGCGACAAACACAAGGCAGAGAACTCGGGTAAGAAGCATCTGTGCTTCGGGCTTGGTGGGCTTTTTTCTGACTGATGGGATAAGGTCAACCGCAACGGCGGAGGCCGAGGTTAAAACCACCGCTTCGAGGGTGGACATTGAAGCCGAAAGCAGAAGAATCATAATAATTGCCAAGAGGATTATACCGAGTGTACCGCCTCCGAGCACCTGCATAAGCACTGTTGGAATAACCGAATCCACGCCGCCTTTGGGAAGTTGCCCGCCGAGTATGAGTCGGGAGGTACTGCCGATAAGGTATGCGCCGCAACCGATTATGAGACAAAAAACCGTGGAGATAACGGTACCGCGTTTTATTGCGGCGGTATCTTTAATGGCATAGAACTTGCCTATCATCTGAGGAAGTCCCCATGTACCGAAACTGGTAAGCAAGATATTGAAACAAAGGAACTTGAATGACGAACCGCCGAAAAAGCTTGTAAGTTGAGCTCCCGTTGTGGGGTTGGGGTCGTTCGGCAAAGATTCAAAATTGCCGAGATTTTGTATGAGCCCCGAAAATCCGCCGACACTGTCGTGAGCAAGCACCGCCGCAACAAGGCAGACCACGCCGACAATCATAATAATCCCCTGAATAAGGTCGGTGTAAGCTGTGGCAACATATCCGCCTGCGACAAGATAAATTGCGGTAAGACAGGCAATCAAAAGCATCCAGACCCAGCTTTCAACTTCGGGAAAAACCGCCCCGAACAGCGAGCCCAAGCCTTTATATACTGCGGCAGAATACGGAACGAGAAAGACGAAGATAATAACCGCCGCAAAAATTTTCATACCCTTTGAATCATAACGCTTTTCAAAATATTCGGGCATTGTTTTTGCCTCTAATTTTTTGGTCATTTTTCTTGTGCGGTTGGCAAATAACAGCCAAGAAAGCAAACATCCCAAAACAGCGTTGCCGATACCTATCCATACAGCGCCTATGCCGATATTCCAACCGTGCTGACCCGCATATCCGACGAATACCACCGCCGAAAAATATGTAGTGCCGTAGGCAAATGCGGTCATCCACGCGCCGATGTTTCTGCCGCCGATGAGAAAACCGTCAAGGGTTTTCGATTTGCCGTAACTGATACAGCCGATAAGCGCCATTGCCACTGCGTAAATGCCGAGCGCAATAACGGTGTAAAGTTGAGCTTTTGTCATGATTTTTACCTCCTCGAATCAACAAACACATTTGACGGTTAGTATTTTATCACTTTAAAGCTATAAAGTCAAGGTTTTTTTGCAACATATTAAGTCGGCATCGGCAAATTTCAATTTGAGAGTTTAAATTTGCCGATATTCATTGAAATATGAATTGTCTTGGCCGAAGATATACGGAGCGACGGTAAGTACGAATGACAAATCGGGCGAGGGATTTTATTCCCTTGCCCGATTTGTCGGTATAAAAATATTTTTTAACGAAATTTCACCGATTTAAACCTCCAAAAGCGCAAGAATTTCGGCTTTCGGTACCGCACCTGTAATACGGTTTGTTTCTTTGCCGTTTTTCAAAATAACCAATGTGGGAATGCTCATCACACCGAATTTCTTCGCAAGGTCGGGTTCGTCGTCAACGTTTGTCTTTCCGACGGAATACTGCGGATTTTCTTCGGATATTGCCTCGACAATCGGAGATACACTTCTGCAAGGGGCGCACCAATCGGCATAAAAATCCAAAAGGACGGTTTTTTCACCGAGCATCACCTGTTCAAAATTATTTGCGGTAACCTTTATAACCGACATTTTTATACTTCCTCTCTCATATGACATAGAATTTCAAATGTATCGTCTATTTGAATTATATAATATTTTTCCCCTTTTGTAAATGTAAAATGCACCGAAATTTATGTTATTATAAAAAATGTAGCTTTCTTTTGCGCTTGCTTTGCAAAGTGTTGATTTTAAGAATGAATTATGATATAATTCGGTTAACGGTGAAAATGATTAACGGTTTCACTTTACAAATCTTTTTCTTTTGAAACAAATGAGCTTTGCGGAAGTAATTATATGGAAGCAAACAAAAATCCGAAAACAAAGAATATTCTGCGGGGCATTTTCGTTGTTGTGTTGGTGGCGATTTTCGCGGTCTGGATGTTACTGAATCCCCGACCCGAACATATTGAAGATACCAACGGTTCCGACAACTATGTTTTGCAGACCATTACCGAGCAGGATGTTGCGGAACATACAATGGGCTCAAGAGGTACCGTCAAGGAATCCGAAACACACTATGATTTCGGAACGCTGAATATTTCCGACGGCAAAAAATATTCTTCAAAAAAATTCACAGGTGTTTATTGCATTTATTCTTCAACGCTTTTAAAGGGTTCCGATATATATGTTAACCTTGCGGAATTTGAAATTAAAGAGGGCAATTTTGCTTTTTATATTGTATTTGACGGCGAGGTAGTCGGTCAGGTGCAGCCGAGCGAATCCGCAATTTCGGAATTCACCTTGAACAATGTTGAAAAAACGGGCTCGCTTGAATATATAATTGCGGGCGAAAGCGCGAATTTCAAATTTACTATGCCGCAGGGTGAAGAATAATAAATCCCAAAGAAGAATTATTACAGTTTATGTGAATATGAAACCGAAGAAACAAAACCGTCGATTTGTACCGACGGTTTTGTTTCTTTATTGCTGCACAAATTATGCATTTTTATGCTTCTGCCGTTTCTGCACATTTCTCCGAGGATTTTTTTGCTTTGAAATATGCACGCAGAGAGTTTACAACGATTATTACGCCGAGAACCATAAGCAATACGGCGATTATGAGCTGTAATCCCTCCACAAGGAATGTGGCACTGCCTGATGTGAGTGCTTTGACAAGGGCAACCGTGCGCTGAACCAATGCGGTTCCCGTTACGCAAAGCATAATAACAAGTGGCGGGAAAAGCATCTTGTTGCTTCTGCCGGTAACCTTCATAAATACACAAAGCGTAACCAAAACCAAAGCCGAAAGCAGCTGATTTGCAGAGCCGAAAAGCGGCCAGATGTTTGCATAGCCCACTTTGGTAAGAACAAACGCCGCAAGCAAGGTCAATACCGTTGCAAAATATTTGTTGCAAACAACCTTTCTCCAAAGAGAAGCATTTTGCATATCGTCAACCGAGAACAACTCTTGGAAGCTCATTCTGCCGATACGTGCAACCGCATCGAGGCTTGTAAGAGCCAAAGCGGATACGCACATGGTCATAAAG
>CAZIEH010000129.1:0-3721 GCA_964538695.1 uncultured Eubacterium sp.
CCGTAGAGCTTGCCCCAAAGAGCTTTACCCCAACCGGTTTCGGAAATGGTAAAATGCAAGCCGTCATCGTAAACACCGTGCCAATATTTAGCGGTGATGTAATGACCCAAGGGATATTTATGACTATGTGTAGCGATTTTCGGATAGCCCGTCGTACCCGAGGTAAAGAACATAAGCATCGGGTCGTCGCCGCAGGGTGTTTCGTTATCACGATAGAAATGCGTGCTGTACATACCGTATTCACTGTTAAAATCGTGCCAGCCCTCGCGAGTGCCGCCAACCAAAATTTTGGTGGCAAGCATTGGGCAAGCAGGTGCCGCAAGGTCAACCTGATGCGCAACATCGCCGTCGGCGGTACAAACAATGGCACTTACACCCGCCGCTTTAAAGCGATAATCAAAATCGTGTTCCTGCAAAAGGTTGGTCGCAGGTATTGCCACAGCGCCGAGCTTGTGCAGACCGAGAATTGCAAACCAGAACTGATAATGGCGTTTAAGAACAAGCATTACCTTATCGCCCTTTTTAATACCAAGAGCTTTAAAATAGTTGGCGCACATATTAGAGGCGCGTTTCATATCATTAAAGGTAAATCTGCGTTCGTTTTTTTCGTTATCTATATGCAGCATTGCAAGCTTTGAGGGGTTTTTCTTTGCGATTTCATCTACTATATCAAAAGCAAAGTTGAACTTGTCCTCATCGCGGAAAGATATTTCCTGCAAAGCGCCGTTTTCATCCTCGACGGTTTCGACAAATTTGTCACTGACATATGTCTTTTTGACACGCGGTTTAACCAAGGTTTCGCGGACAACCGTTTCCTCAACCTCGTCACCGGGCAAAACGACAGCAACAAACAAGCAATCCTGACCGTCAACAGCAACCATTCCGTGCGGGGTTGAGCTGTTGTAGAAAATGCTGTCACCCTCGCTTAAATACTCTATATGGTCGCCGATTTGAACCTTTAATCTGCCACTCATAATAAGGTCAAATTCCTGACCCGAATGGGTTGCAAGCTGAATAGGCTGATTTTGCAGAGCTTCATCATATTCGTATTTAACCCAATACGGCTCGGCAAGCTTTTTTCTGAAGAGTGGCGCGAGGCTTTTAATCTCAATGCCGTTTTCCTTCGCGGTTTGCTGACCCTGACCCTTACGGGTGACGGTGTACGACGAAAGGTGGGCACTTTGACCCTCAAGCAGGTCGGTAATGCCTATACCGAACACAAGCGCGCATTTATGTATAAAGCTGAAAGGAAAATCTTTTTTACCCGATTCGTAATCAAGGTATTCTTTCAGTGTAACGCCGGTTTTTTGTGCCATTTGTTCAACGGAAACACCGTCGATTTCGCGCATTTCTCTAATTCGTTGCGCCACCTCTAACAGTGTGTTTTCGGATACAGTTGACATACCTTCATCTCCTTAGAAATAAAATAAAAACACCCGTCTCAAAAAACTTTGAGACGGGTGAAATTAACAATTCACTCGCGGTACCACTCAAATTGCGATACAATCGCCACTCAGGGTCTCTTAACCCGTATGCACTTACGCGGCAGTCACGGACAGGCTTACTGTAAAAATTCAGCCTATCGGCTCGGAAGGGATGGGTTATATCGGTTTTCGTTATCGGCTTACAGCAACCGCCGACTCTCTGAAAACTACGACCGAAACCGTCTTCGTCACAGCTTTTATGCCATATATATTATCACATCTTTTTTTAAATGTCAACAACTAAAATAAAATTTTTTCAAATAATTCTATCAAGAACACAGCCGCGCAAGTGCTGACGGCGACGCCGAACAAGCCTACACCGCAAAAGGACAGTACAACACCGACGACAAGGGCGGCTATACCCGACCAAATGCTTTCGGTTGCCTCGATAATCGCAGGGAAAGTCATAACCGCAAGTGTAACATACGGCACATAAAAAAGAAAAGAGCGCAGTGTTCTGTTTGTAATTTTCTTTCGTATTACGGTAAGCGGCAATATTCGTATTAAAAATGTGACCGCAAACATAATGAAAATATAAATGTATATGTTATGCCGCATTATCCGACTCCTCCTTTATAGGGAACAAAACAGCGGCACCGAGTGCCAAAATAACCGTAAGTATAATAACCCTCATACCCGATGAAACGCCCGAAATTACAGGTAGCTTTGCAAATGCAAGGCTTGCAAGCATAGAAATCGGAACAAGTGCCGCTATTACCTTATTTTTGCGCGTGGGCGGTATAATTATGGCAAGAAACATTCCGTAAAGACCAACGCCAAGTGCGCTTAAAAGGCTTGGCGGAAGCATATTGCCCATAACAACGCCGAAAACAGTACCCAAAGCCCAGCTTGGTATTGCCACACACATTGCACCATAGTTGTAATATGGATTAATCATATCGGGCACTGCCGAGGAAATTGCAAAAATTTCGTCGGTCAAGCCGAACGCAAGCAAGGCGCGTTTCGCAAAGGTGGTTTCGGTAGGCAGCTTTTGACCGATTGCGAACGACATAAGCATATACCTCGCATTGACAATAAACTGTGTCAATGCCATTTCAGAATACGCCGCCGCCTCGGCAATTAAAGCAAAGCCTGCGTATCCCCCTGCCGAAGCAGAGGTAAGTGCAGTGGCAAGACCTGCCTGAAAAGCGGTAATCCCGCTTTTTTTTGCAACGATACCAAGTGTGAAAGCAACCGCAAAATAACCGAGAGCTATCGGAACACCGTTGCGCATACCTTTTAAAAACCAACTTTTATTTTCGGACATAAAGCATCAACCGTTTCAAAATAATGTATATTTATTTTACACTTATTCCCCCATACCGTCAACACCGAATTTGACATTTTTCGCAAAATAACGAAAAAAAAGCTTGGTAAATAAATACCAAGCCGCCTTTTTTATTCATTTATAAACCTGTAACAGTCATTTTCATAGCCGCAAATTACACGGTTACCCTTTTTAACAGTTCCGTCTAAAATCAGCTCGCTCAGCCTATCCTCAATATCGGTTTGTATTGCGCGTCTTAAAGGTCGCGCACCGTAAATTTCGTCAAAGCCCGCTTTTGACACCGCCTTTACCGCAGTGTCATCAAAGGAAATGCTTATACCGAGATTTTCAAGCCTGTTTTTAAGAGTTTCAAGCATCCGCTTCGCGATATTGTAAATATCGTCTTCAGTAAGCTTGTTAAACACTATCGTGTCATCAATGCGGTTTAGAAACTCGGGCTTAAAGGTTCTGCGCAATTCGGCGGTGACATCTGACTTAATTCTGTCGTTATCGGCGTCGGCACCGTTATCTGCAGTAAAGCCGAAGGTCGCCTTTTTATCGGTAATAAGTCGCGCACCGACATTCGATGTCATAATAATCACCGCATTTTTAAAGCTGACTGTGCGCCCCTGCGAATCTGTCAAAACACCGTCGTCAAGAATTTGCAGTAATATATTGAATACATCGGGATGGGCTTTTTCAATCTCATCGAAAAGTATTACAGAATACGGCTTTCTGCGAACAGCCTCTGTCAACTTGCCGCCCTCGTCAAATCCGACATATCCCGGCGGCGAGCCGATAAGCTTTGAAACGGTGTGCTGTTCCATAAATTCCGACATATCAAGCCTAATCATTGCATTTTCATCACCGAACATCGCCTCGGCAAGAGCCTTGGTAAGCTCGGTTTTACCAACACCCGTGGGTCCCAAGAAAATAAACGAGCCTATGGGGCGTTTCGGGTCTTTCAGTC